>JAHFCV010000005.1 GCA_023249275.1 Candidatus Methanoperedens sp. | reverse complement strand
AAATATCTAAAAATGACTTTACCGTCAGCTATTGAGAATGTTTCCTTCTTCTCAAGTTCTTTTGCCTCTTTGATAGCATTTCTGTATAATTCCTCTCCATTGTAATACAGTTTCATTGGTTTGTAATCTTTTGGAGGTCTAAAGAAATCCACATACGGATGTGCTTCTGGATGATATTCAATCGGAGCATATTGTTGTAAAAACCATTTTATTCTATCTATGCCTGATAATCCCATATAATCTTTTTTTCCTGGCTTTGCTGGTTCTGATATTAGATTCCACTCAGATGAAAATATGTCTTCTAACAATACGGTGGTACCTTGTTCGCCCCTTAGACGATCATCATATTCTGTTCTGCCCGGACATTCGACCGCGAGTTCTTTGGAGGTAGGGGGTTTCCGATGCCCTTCCTCGTCTATCCATTTATCAGAACTAATAGAAATAAAATTTATCTCATCAGAATCTTTTACTTTTGTTTGAACAGTGACTTTTCTACAAAATGGGATTGCTGATAATACGCCAATCCCATAGTGACCGATTATGGGTCTTCCTTCTCGGGTTTTACTCATTTTGGGTTTGTTTGATATTGCTATATTAACATAGTTTTCCAATTCCTCTCTCGTCATTCCGTATCCATCGTCGATTATTGCTATCTGTTTTTTATCTTCGTGAATGAAAACTTGTACATTTTTTGCATCTGCATCCCAAGCATTGCTAACCAACTCTTTCAATGCTATAGGCAGAGTTCGGTATATTCGTGAACTGAGTAGATCAACAATAGCTTCGCCCACCTTGATACTAGCAGACCATTCTTCTTCGTTGATCATTTAAATCCTCCAAATAGTGTTTAACAGTTGTAGCGAAATTATTTCCCATCTACTAACATTTCAACGTTCTTCATATTTTATCTCTCTTCTTATTCTTATATGCAGGTCAACATAGTCCCTTACTCATTCAGTGTATTTACTATCATTTAAAGATTCTTAATTCCATCTTTATAGCGCAAATATCGTGTAATACTTTGATATCCACAATCCTAATAGTATATCAATATTACTATTGTAATACGAAACGCAAAAAAAAGATTAAGAACTTTTAATAATCATACAGGGTCTCGCCGAGCCTTCCTTAACATTCAGGCTCCCCGGCAACCTGATGAGTCTTGTAAAATCAGTCGTCACAACGGTATCTATCTCCACCCAGTTCGGGTTGATGACCTTCCTGCTGCGCCTTGTCTTGTAATGGTCGAAGAAGTCGGCAATCTCTCTGCGCTCGGCATTATCCAGCTTCTGCACGCACTCGTCATGGACGTGGACATGGAACCCGCGGCTGCCTGAATCAACGTATAATATTTTCTTGAAACCTAATTGGTCTACCAATATTACCAGCAGCTTCTCGCTCTGTTTCTTCGCTTCCCTGAGTGTCGGTCTCTTCAAATGGTCATAATCGATATCAAAAACAAGGTCAGTTCCCAGCCAGCCTTTCTTCTTATCTTCCATGGGGTATGCGGCTGGATCTGCATACTTTGAGGATGAGAAGTAAACATGGTCAGGCGCTGTCTCGATGAGAAAAGTCCTGAGTTTCTGTACTGAGGAGAACGCCCTGTGCCTAACTATCTTCTCCCCATTCTTCCTGAATCCGAACTCCCTATTCTGAAAAAAGGGCGGTTCGTAGAGGGGTGCATTTATATAATAATCAGAAATCCTGGGCATATTCATTCGCTCAGGCATCAGACGAAGACTGTGTGTTCATTGACTATGGCTTTTCTGTATCCTCTTTTGTTTCTTCCTTTTCAGGCCCTTTTATTTCTGGTTCTTTAAGAGCGGGTGCTGCAATCCCACTCTGCACAGCATGCTTGGTTTCTTTCACCTTTTCCCCTTCACTGATATCACTGATGCTCAGGATTGGGATGTATTTGATTTCCTTTGTCTCCTTCACTTTTTGAGAATTCTTCTCTGTCTGGACATTAAGAAGCTCATAGGTAATGTAATCATCACTTACCTCTAAAATCAAGCCTCTTGTGCCTCCAGTTCCCATACCATTCACCATAACTCTTGTTTCATTATTCTTGTACTGAGTTAACAGATCCTTAAAGTTCATCTTATCCACCTTTTCCTTTATGAGTTGCCATTGCAGATTTTATGTTGTCGAATTTACTTACCCACTCTTCTTTTGGTCCAGATTTGCATGCCGCCGGTTTTGATGCCTTCTCAGGCTCTTTTACTGGAACTACCGGGGCAGTTACTACGGGAGTTGGCGGAGCTACGATATCACCTTCATCTCCAAATGTGAACTGTTTGGCTTTTTGCAGGTCATTCTTTGTCAGTAATTCTGAGCTGCCATCCGTCTTTTCAATGTGAACCCATTTATCCTTCTCCAGTTGTGCTTCTACGGCTTCTTGTATCTTCTCTTTAGGCACGTCCGGCTGAAACGGTACATTCTGTTTCTTAGCCTCAAAATCGCTTATTATCCCTCCATTCGGGCCTGTTCCTAATCGGTCATCCCCTCTTGAGCTTTCAACCCAGAGCGGTATTCTTGTATCTCCATTCATATTGTCCATAGTTTTCTCCATGTTTAGTGCTTTTTATATAGCTAAACTTATTATTTTATTATTCAATCCCCGCAGACGATTTAAGAACATCTGCACTCCGATCAATGCTATAATCTTGTTTCCTTTGTCAATCTTTCCTGTGCTTTTATCCTGGCATGAATAACATGTCGTGTCGTCAACATCTACAAAATTAAGATTCTCTTCTTTTCTTCCCAATTTTGGAAATGCTGATATTATCCGGCCTGACGCTCTCAGATCTATAAAATCAACATTCTTTTCAAAACAGTGAGTTATGACCAGTTCTCGTGTGGGATTGTTATCTGCACACAGTATGATGAACTCGTATCCTTTCAATTGCTTTGTGGTCTTTATTCTGTCTGTGATAGGTTTAATACCAAACATCTTATATCGATTTGCAAGTGCCTGTGCCTTGTTCACTCCTACTTCTCTGTAAGTGAAATTCTGATACGCTATCTGGGCTGGTTCTACCAGGTCATTGTCAGCCAAGTGAACCTCGGCATTTGGGTCAATCTGCTCATGTTCTATGCATTTGCACAATTCATCTATGAGAGAACTGCCTATTCCTCCGGCTCCGATTATCAGACATTTCATAATTCATCACCTATTCCATCACCCATTTCAGCACCTATTTTGTTTAAGTTCAGTGTGTGTACATCGTTCGCAACTTTCAGATCCTGTGAAAGCATCAACAGCCTTTTCGCCAACGCATCCTTTTTCCCCCAATCCGTGTTTCTGTCCGTCCCCATATCTACAATGCAGACATATCGTTCTTTATCATACACTGCAAGAGTATCCGCATTGACTGTGTATGCTTTTCCACTCAAACCTTTTACCAGAAAACCATCCTTAATCTTCTTGGCTTTACTTATTCGCACAGCTTGTGTTACAAACTCATTGGCTTTCTTGGATTTCTCTGCATTCTCGACCTTGACTCGTACCTGCAGCTTTTCGTATTCCTTTTCACCATTTGATATCAGCTCACCAATGGTCTTTGGTGTTATACCGTCAACGGATCTGTAGAGTAATCTTATTGTCCTCTGCAGATATCCACCTGCATACCCGACTCTGCACTCGTTAACATTTTTACCAAGGTCAAGAAGGGCATTCAAGTCTTTGATTCGATAGTCCTCTCCGCCGATGGTTGTATAGTTCTTGCCTTTCACTCGTTTCAACGGCAAGGACAAAACCATTTTACTTTCTTTCCATGATAATTCATTATCGCTTGTTCTGTCAACCTTTAATTCAAAAGAGATGCCCCCTGCGCTGAG
Source organism: Candidatus Methanoperedens sp. (assembly GCA_023249275.1). Lineage (GTDB taxonomy): Archaea > Halobacteriota > Methanosarcinia > Methanosarcinales > Methanoperedenaceae > Methanoperedens. Next base: position 27,049 of record JAHFCV010000005.1, on the reverse strand, counting down.
CGCTTTCTGCAAGGCGATATTTACCCGGGAACTGTAAATTAAATACTCATCAAACTTGCCTTGTTCTGTATAATTCAAAGCTTTGAAAATCACCTCAACCAGATTGTCTTTCGGAATCCTATGGTTATTGATGAAAACATTATTCTTCCTGCTTTCGATATGCAGTTTGACTTCTCCGATCTTTATGGTCTCTTCGCCCTTGAAATTGCATACATATGACATCTTATAGGACGTGTAATTTTGTATAGCTTCTATGTTCAGAATGTATGCTATAAAGTTCTCGACGATCTTCTGGAAATCGGGTTCTCTTTGTAGATGGACTTGGTTTGACAGGATGTATTCACCCATCTTGTCATTTTCTACGATGATACCCTCGCACTCGATGCTCTTCTTTGTGAATGTTATTCCCTGACGTACCACCTTGCCTTTACTGAACTGTTTACTGATATTCTTGGTAAGGTTCCGCGTTGCTTCCTCTTCATTCGCCTTTCTTGTAGCGCTCATTACCTCAATTCTGATTAAAGTCTGTTTATTATTGAACTCGTCGGCATTAAGCAAAATCCAATGACTTCCATCGGTGATTCTTTTTGACAGGACTTTTAGTTCCTCGTATCCGGTCTTCTCAAAAAGGTCGTCATCAAGCCACAACTCTTTTGAATCTTGAGAACCCTCTGGTAAATACATTTCCCGGTTCACATCGACATAGTCATATTGTGCATCCTTCGGCATGAAGCAGCGAATCATCAATCTGCTGCCCCGGACATTCTCAGTCCAGGTATCGGCACATCCCATCATGCAGCCACCGCCCCTTCGTCTCTCATAATCCTCTATTTTCTGGATTAGAGCCAATCGTCTGTTGTTTCTCTCAAAAACCTTGATGATTCTTGGAATGTTCTTTCTGGCTATCTGGACTTCCTTCTCAAATTTCGAATAATCTTCACCGAATACCCAGAACAATGCTTTTAGTTGCGAGTCCACGAGTTGGGATTTTGAGCTTGCCCATGTTATTCTCTTGTCTTCATCATAAGAATGCAACTCTTGGTAATGAACATCTTCATAATAGGCTCCCAATTCTTTCGGGTAATTATCCACAAATCTATCGCATATCCGGTCCTTAAGTTCTTCGAGATTGTCTGCTTGGTATTTAGTTTCAGAGTCGGATCTTTTGTATTGAGAGATTGCATGAAGTGTGTATATTTCATCAGGCAGATTGTCGAAAGTGATCAGTGTTTTGAATAATACTCTGCTGGGCGCCAGACAATCCTTTTTCATCTTTTGAATCAGGATTGTATGTCTGTCGTCATGACTTACGCATACTGCATATCCTTTCTTTATACACCGGATATAAAGCCCGGTTCTCTCTGCATGCTTCTGTTCATCTTCCAGACCCCTAAACTCCTCCTCCGTAATTCCTAGCTTATGGAGGACATTGAAAACTCTTAAACTGTTGATATCCATATTTCATTTCTCCCGAAAGTGCCATTTATTGAAGCCAACAATTTGCCTGAACACGCCGGATTTCAGCTCCGCAGAGCGAAATCTGGCTTCAGTTAGCAATCCCATCAACCTGACCGCCTCCTTTCTGCGGTTCAATCTTCCGCGTCGCTTGTTTCTTGTTCTCTATCCATACCTTTCTCCGATAATACACAAGCGGATGCTCTATCTTTTTACAAGCCGGCGCCTTGCATGGACAATTACCATTGGTTCCCATGGTCGCGCAGGATGGGCAGGTATAGGTTGTCCCTGATGCCCCGCTGATGTGGCTTATCTGATAGTTGGTATCCTGCTCCCTGAAATCTGGCGATGCCCTGAATATCTCAGTTATCTTTTCCGGCTTCATGCCGATATTGAGCAGGAAGGATGTCATTGCGAAGCGCATCGTGTGAGATAGATTGACATTTGCCTGGACATCCGCTATTGCCGAGCTTATGCATGGCGGGAAGCAATCTGGTACGACTTCGCTGAAGCCGTCCCTGCTGAAATCCTGCTTGCTTGCGCGGGCATTGATCGCTTCCTGCACTTCATTAATGTACGGCTTCAACGCTTCACGTATGTCCTGCGGCACTTCGTGAGGCAGCCCCGACTCCACCTTCTTCCGTACCGCTTCTTCCATCAGGCGCGCCAAATCATTTTTTGATATTGTCAGCATGCCCTGCTGCACGGTTCGGTTCAACAGTTTCCACTTGGGCTCATGCAGGACACGGGCGTGGTGAATATAATCTGTGAAGTGCATAGCGACATTCACGTTCCTGGCATCAGGTGTGATGTTTATGCCGAAGTCCGCAGCTAACTCTTTTAATAATACGGCGCTCTTGAGCTCTTTGATATATTCGTATGACGACTTGGCTACGGCGAGAGCATATCTCTTTGTCAGAGAGTTGTTATTGATGCACGAAACGATTATCCTGGCAATCGGATAAGCCAGCAGCTCCTTCTCCGAAGCCGGTTTGTTACCCCTCCTGTACTTGATAGCGCCATCTTGTAGCGCTTCAAGCACCCGCTCTTTTCCTGTCGTTCTGATACTGCCAAAGGCGACGTGTGTACACAGGTCATTTGAACCGATATCCGAATTTCGCAAATATTCCAGGGCGCCGATGGTGCAGGGAATATTAGCAAAATCGATGATGTCCATAATGCTAACCTAAAACATCTGGAATGTAATAAATATTACTATCGTAATATGAATGTTTCCCGCATCTTTCTTGGCACGATCCCCAGTTCTCTTGCCAGTTCTGCCGTCTCCGGGTCTCGGATGTGTTCCCATGTTAGATTTATCGCGGACTTCAGGTTAGCCCGTGATATCAATAACTTCTTTCCATGATACTCGATTACTTCATATGGGTACGCTCCGGCTTCTGATGCTTTCGCCAGCGTTTGCAACCTTTTCTCGTTCTCAGGTAACATCAGTCTTCCCCAGATAGCATGATTGTAAGAATAGGTTCCGCATTATCTCCCGGGCCGCAGATCGCCTTGAGATTTACGGTTTCCATTTTTGGATTCCCTCCTTTCGAAGGCATCTGGAATATGACCTTAAAGAAAAGTGTCTGCGCGGTGTCTCTTGGTGACTCTGCCACGTCTGGGTTCGTCTTCTTCATTGCCCTGGCGCTAAAGGAGAACATCGTGAGTACATCCCATAACCGCCCCTGCACATCCTGAATGCCTTTGAGGCTTTCTGGCGGCACAATGTATCCATCCCACAGTGCTTGCGTGACCGCGGTTGGATACACTATGCCGGCTTCTTTCGCTGTTTCAGTAACATCCACAAGCACTCCATCTTGGATTGCTTGAGCCCGGGTGTAAGCATAAATCAGATCTCCGAAGGCGCCGTTCTCTGACTGCTTATTCGCCTCAGCTTTGATATCTTCAAGTGATGGCAGGTGATCTTCGGGTAAATCTGCAGGCGCTTCGGTCTTCGGCTTTATTGGTGGCTCGAACGGTTTTGAGTGGTCTCCTGCAGCTACCCAATCAACATATGCGCTCAAATTGTTTTTGCGCTCGAACCGCTCATCAAATTCCGGATTGTTCATATTAGTGAACGCATGTTCATTATAGAGAACGATCGGGTCATCCGCGCCGCAGATGTCCTGCACGATGTCGAATCCTGGGATCCCGCCGGCTGCAATCATCTCGCACAGCTTCTGAAGGTTCTCAGACCTGACTTCGTTCCGCTTCGCCCAGACGTCCATAGAAAATGTAATGCCGCGCGCAAACAGCGAGACTATCTCCCACGCCGGACAGCCTTTCTTATGGTAGTTGTCGTCTAACAGCAGATACTGTCCGCCGTTCGATGCGCCCATGGTGTAGTGGTATTTAAGCGAGGCATCCTCTAAGAACGGCTCCAAATCCACAATCTTACCCGCATAATAAGCTGCGAGAACCTTCTTGCAATGCGGGCACACGTATGCGGACATGCACGGGAAGTCCACGGGAATTACGTCCCGCTTGTTCGCGTTATAAAAGTAAATCCTGTTGTTCTTTGCCTCAATCATCAAGAAGCCTCCGAGCCTTCTCTCGAAGCTCAAAAAAGCTCTCGTCCACTGTACCGTTCTCCACGGCTTCCCAGAGCTCCTGATAGGCTGACTTTATCTCGGTCAGCTTATCGATTGCTGAAACCACGCCTTTCGCCATAGTTCGCATGGTGCTTTTCTGCCTCTTTGTCATCGCCTTCGTCACCTCAAATTGCTTGTTCAGAACCTACGGCAAGTTCATCGTCGATCTCTTCCTGGCATACAGGGCAGAGGTATCTTGGGGCGCCGTTGTTATCCGTATTGAGGTCATATTTGATCTCCCCGCCTATGTCCATAAAACCATGCTGCTCCTGCACTACCTCAACGTTATCTATCTCGGCGGAGCAGTGAGGGCAAATGATAGTTGGCTTCTCATTTGCCATTATATCTCCCCCTTAAGCTTGGCGCTGACCACTTCGTCTATATATGAATCTGGTTTATCGTCCTGTAATTCACTACACACCGGGCAGCGGTCTACAGCTCTTGGGTGGATATGCTGGCTGTCACAATAGCAGTCCCAGAAGTGGGGAGTCTTCTGCGGCTTGCCATCCGCGACCATATCCAGACTCTTTCTCTCGAAAGCAACCGACAATACTTCCACAATCGAATCTTCCAGCGAATAATACGACTCTCCGTATAAAATAGAGCATTCCGACTCATCCGCACCTGGCTCCAGTTCCGCGTCTTCTATGAACTTGGACTTTAAATCTGGATAATAGAGGTGTGCATCATCAATCACCACATCGATTATTGCGCCTGCCACATCCAAAATGGAGTCAGTGGTCTTGAGTTCCTTTATCCACTCCAGCACCTTGCGAAAAGTGACTGAACATGTTATCTCCGAAGGATTAATCTGTGAATACTCTTCCGCTATCCTGGCGATCACCATCGTGTAAACGCGTTGTGCAACCGCTTTGATGAACTGCTCTTCCTTCTTTTTGAGCACTTCCTTAGCGGCGTTCCTTATCGAGAATCCAGCGAAAAGCCCCAGGTCATCGAACTCCCGCCTGATGTCGACGTCCTTCTCCAGGGTATCAACCGCATTTATTATGCCTGCGAGATGCTCTGGCGTTCTATTCTCGAATGTTTTCACCCAATCGTTGTAATTCATATTTGCTCCATCGCTGTAACTCTCTTTAACCGCGCTCCCCACACTTCTTGATCAAGTATCTCATCCCACGCATCCCCAATGGTATCCGCTATACGAGCACGCATGGCTTTGGCTATTTCATTGAAGTCACTCTCTTCTAACTGTGTATTTTGGCGCTTTGCGGATTCTATAATATCGTCCTTATCCAAAATCCACATTGGGTATATTATAGAATGGTTCGGCCACTCTCTAAAGCGCTTGCGGGCAATTTCTACTTCTTCCGGCGTGAACAGCAGATTGCCAAATGCCGCAAAGGTGAAGAACTCCTGACCATTTACCTTGATGTGATGGGCATCCATCGTCTGCTCATCAAGATACTCCCATTTCTCTTTGAGAATCGGTGGGGTCTCTCTCTTAACCATGGACAACACTCCTCTTTCCTGTGCCCAAGGTCTCGCGCACGCCCTGCGCCTCGCTTATTATCTCATCCATGCAGTTATCGACCTGCAATTGAAACTCCTCCAGGCTCTCTGTGGATTCCAGAGCATCCAGTACATCTGACTGTATCGTCAGAGCGCCGTGCTTCAGTGCGTCTATCTGCTCCTGCATGTCCTCCGGTAACTCCTCGAACTTCATACCGCCCTCACTCTCCCAAATACGGTTTGTCCGATATCTCAATGTCACTTGCTGTGACAGTGTTGTTATGGATGTAGTCCTGAAGTTCCTCATCCAGCTCGGCGGCCGCCTGGTCTACCGGCGTGTCGTCTTCAATCTTCTTCTCATATACAAATCTTGCATATTTCACCATATTATCATACTCCTTGATTGTGATTCCCACCCCTTGCCTGAACACGCCAGATTTTAGCACAAAGTGCAAAATCTGGCATCATCGAACTATCATTGATCCCTTATGCCTCGGTCAGGTTGGATAATTAGTGGGCAGTTATTTAAGTTTCAGCAGAGGTTGTGTTTCGTTAGCTCCTCCGTCAACCTCTGCTGCCTCTCGAAGTAAATAGTGTGTCTTTAACAGTTGCTTTTAACAGTTGCAGTTATTTAAACACCTTAGTCGTTTATAGTCTTATTTGAAAAGGAACCGACAATAGAAAGTTTTATATCTAAGTATATGTTTATATAGTTTGGGAGGAAATAAGTTGTCACTATGGTGGCTTTTGGATAAAAATGCCGAAGCGTATCGAATCCCACTACGGTGTTTATGTCGCAGCTTCATTTATTCATGTTGGAATAAGGAAGTATTAAGTACATTGATAACAAAAAGGAGAGCAGATGAGCAAGTACGATGAGTCCGATTATCATTCGGCTACGATGCAATCTACGGCAACACTTCTCAGTGTTGGTGTTGTTATCATAACATTTGCAAATATATTAAAATTATCATCCCCCCCTTTTTATTTTATTGTAGCTATAACTGTCTTATTCATGATTTGTAGTTCGATGGTGAATCATATCAGTCTATACAAAATTAATTATCTTGGTCGTCACCCCAAAAATCGATTGTCGTTGAGAGAATTTATTGATTTAAATTTGAATGACTCTCATTTTTTATTATTTAATTTTGTAAATCTCTTACTTGGAGGGTTAACTGCATATATTCTCTATGCAGCCAAGTTTGGTGGTGTTGGTACATGAAGTACATGAATATTTTGTTATATTTGGTTGGAGTCCTATTTATTCTATTGGCTCTTTGGGTGAAAGCCCCACTGCCTACGATTGTATTAGTTATAATAGGGTTTGTACTTATAATTCTTTCATCACTTTCTTCGGTTGTGAATCTTGTTCCTAGAAAAACAGAAGAGTTAAAAGAGGAAATTCGAAAGGAGTTCGAAGAGAAGATAAGTACTATTTTTGAGTTCAGCCCAGCACAAATTAATAGTCTGGGAACACCTCCAGAGCATTGTCCCGTTGTAATTCCGATTATAAGCGAGAAGATAAAAGTATCTGAAGGTAAAATAAAACGCCTTTTTGAATCTATTGAGAGTGATATTGAACTGAAAAACCAACTTGATGAAAAGAACAGGGATATTGTTTATAGAAGATTGAAGACCGATGTTGGGCTAAATTGTTCAATTTATTTAAATTTAAAGGATTTGCTTGAAAAATCAGAGAAGGAAGAATTAAAACATAATGTTCTAAAAATCATTGATGAATATTCTCAAAGAAATTCGCTAAATGATTTCCTTGCGTGCCCAGAAGGAGTGGCAAGTCTCACCAAATTTTTGAATATTTTACTAAAAGAAAGAGATATCTATAAATTTATGCAAAATATGATTTCACAACAAGTCGGAATTCCGCACTATGAGAATACTATTATTGCCTTCAAAATGGCAGAATTCATGCTCGATATTGATGAAATAAAACCACGTATAAACAAAAGTTTTAGTATAAAAATTTTATGTGATTACTTTAACCTCCTCTTGACTGAATTAAAATTACGAGAAATAATTCGCAATGAAATTATACAAATCGCGGAAAAATTTATTGATGATAAGATCAAACGCGATGAAGCTCTCAAGTTGATAATGAAAAGTTTAATCATGTATGCAAATACCATTAACCAGTATAGGGACGGTTTAGTCGCATCTATCAAGCCTAATGTGTCTTTGGCGGATTCTCAGTAATATTCATAAATCATTTAAAAGGATGTTGTTGTAAGAATATGGTTCGAATATTAGTAAATGGCTATGGTACTATAGGTAAAAGAGTCGCAGATGCCGTAAGTCTGCAAAAAGATTTTGAATTAATTGGAATAGCAAAGACAAAACCTGACTTTGAAGCTAAGTTAGCAATTGAAAAAGGATATTCTATCTTTTGTTCGATAGACAAAAATATTGATTTGTTTAAAAAAGAAGGTTTAGACGTTGGAAAATTGGAAGAAGCATTGGATGACGTAGACGTTGTCATTGATGGCACTCCTGATGGAATCGGAGCGCAAAATAAAATTATGTACCAAAAAATAAAAAAGAAAGCTATTTTTGAAGGTGGAGAAGAAGCAGATATTGGTGTTTCTTTTGTTGCTCAGTGCAATTATGACAAAGCTATAAACGCCCCCTATATTAGATGTGTTAGTTGTAATACTACTGGCTTGTGTAGAACCTTGGGTGCTTTACAAGGATTCGGAATTGAAAAGGTGTCGGCTACTTTAATTCGAAGATCAGCAGACCCTAATGATATAAAAACAGGCCCAATAAATGCATTAGTACCTGATGTTGAAATACCATCTCACCACGCAGAAGATGTTCAAACGGTATTACCAATAAGTAACATCATGACCATTGCAATAAAAGCCCCAACGACTTTGATGCATGTGCATAGTTTAACAGTCGAATTGAACGAAAAACAAAATGAAGACACTATAATAGATACTTTTAAAAATACAACAAGAATTCGATTAGTGAATGTTAAAGATGGAATAAAATCTACTGCTCATATTATGGAATCAGCAAGGGATATGGGAAGAAAACGGGGAGATATGTATGAGATTTGTATTTGGCAAGACTCAATAAAAATCAAGGGAAATACTTTATATTATCTACAAGCCATACATCAGGAGTCCAATGTTGTCCCCGAAAATATAGATGCTGTAAGGGCAATGCTTAACCTCGATAGCAGAGATGAATCTATTAAGAAAACAAATAAAAGCTTGGGAATTATTTAAAAAAGTTCTATTAGCAGTTTCACAATAAAATACTAAGATGAAATGTGGAAAAATGTTGTGTGGAAGTGTTTGATTTTATTTAAGCTACCTCAAAATCTTGCAGCATCCTAGAAATCCATCTCAATACGCATGTTATTAAATTTAGCCAGTTTATTGTTATTCAAGATCATGTTTTGTATAACTAACTAACTTGTATCCTAATTTCTCAAGTTTTTCTCTAGCATTGTGTTTTGAAGATTCAAGGGGCACTACAACTCCTATAACCTTATGACCTTTTTTTGTTAGAGCATCTATAAGGTTGAGTATTGTTTTTCCCTTCATTATTTCATCATCCACTATTATCACATTGCTTTTATCAGGCAGGTTATAAAGAAAAATTTGCTCGTGAGGCGTCCCCGGTTCTATAGACTCTATTTTGTTTGAAATATCTAAATCTGCCTTTTTTGCACAAATCAACGGCAAACCTGTTACTTTGGAAGCTGCTAAACCTGGAATGTATCCCGAGGAATCTAATGCTACTAAGATATCACCTCTTCTGTAATTTATATTACTCATTAATTTTCTCATCAACTCTTCTACATAGACAGCATCAGTCGGCTCGACTATGCCATCGAGTCCATGAACTACCATATTCTGGCGGCTACCAAGGTAATTAAGACGTTTAACAGTGCTAACAGTAATAGGTAAAATTGTGGCAAGCTTCTTTCCAACATTTTCAATATACTTTACGCCATATGGTCCATCTTCTAAATCACGTATGAAGAATTCAGATAATCGGTCAAGCCCGGTTCGTGTAGCAGTGATACCCAAACAAGTTGAAGCAACTGTATCGGTATCTCCTCCAAGAAGTACTGCTTCTTTTAAAATTTCAAGCGGTTCATCATGAAACTTTGAAATAATGTATAATACTGCACCAGCAGTTTTTTTAGCATTTACTGGCACACCAAAGGATTTGCATTCTTCCCCAAATAACAAATCTTCGTCTAATGTTTTCAATTCCGCTACATTTCTTAGATAGTCTGCTGTTTCTTTATCAAAATCACTTATTTTTTCTTCATAGTAGTCTAAAAATTGTTCCGGTTCTCTTGAAGTATGATAAAAATAATGAGACGCTAGTGCTATACAAACAGCTGATGCAATACTTGAAGGAGTATCATGATCAAACTTGCTATTTATCACTGCATAATCAATTACCTTATCAGGATTTTTTAATACCCCTATAGGAACACTACGAGTAATTGCTCCATTTCTGTTGGACTGTTTATTAACTCTACTCAAATACTTGTTAAAACTGTGAGACTCCATTGCATCTTTGCTGGCTTTTGAATACCCCACTCGCCTATCTCTTTGAAAACTTTTGTAAAGATAGGCTGCTAAATTTTTAAAATTAAAATTGGCAGAGGAAAAGAGTAACTCAGCTACTGCAATGGACATTTGAGTATCATCGGTATAATGTCCAACAATATGAGCAGATTTTCGATGCAGATTTTTCTGATATTCCCCCATATTCAGGGAATTTTTTATTTCCTCTCTATTAAAATTTTCATAGCCTGCTCCAAATGCATCGCCGATTGCGATTGCCAGCATCATATCTCTACATTTTAATGCGTTTGATTTTAGATGAGACATTTAAATAACCCCGTGATAATTTTCAACTTGTTTTTTGAATCATTTAAACCTTTTGCTCCTTTTGCTGTGTGGCATGATAACTCTAAAATAAGGTAGCTTTTGCTATATCAAAAGTTTAGTTTCCGCTATTGGACGTTTTTTATCTGCTGATACGCCCAGAACTTGATTTTTGCCTCCTTATACGAATTTCTAATCTTATGACTTCTCACGTTTTCCCCTAATATTCGTTTGACAGCAGAAAATATACCTTCAGTGCATACCCATCTTTTTCCATACTCTTTCTCCTTCGCCCATCGTTTGTATCCTTTCTTTTTGTATTTCCTCACTTCATTTGCTCTGGGTGAGAGCCCTTTCTCTGAAGCATTGTTTCGTATTTTTATTGCATTTTCTATTTCGAGTTTTCTGCATAAGTTGAAAGTGTCCTCGCAATCGTGCAAGCCATCCATCATTGCTTTCTTAACATTCTTACTGTTTTTTCGTAACATCCCTCTTCCCGACTTTCGCTTGTCTAGATCCTCGTTTCCCACACGAACATCAACAATATTGCCTTCGGTGTCTCCGAGAATAACTACCTTGACCCAGCCTCTTCTTATTCCCCATGCCTGCCGCATCCATTCTCCTCGATTGCTAACTTTCATTCCTGTGCCATCAATACCGACTACCAAGTCATCCGATTTTGCATTGAAGGTTAAGGGAAGCTTCATCATTCTTCTTCGAATCTGACTAAAACTGATAACAGGAAAATCGTAAAAGTGCCTGGATAATCCCCGCATTATACCCTGTAATGCCCTGTATTCAAAACCCTTGCTGTAAAGTATTGCAAGAAACTGTATCATTGAATCAGGATAAAAAAAAGGTTCACCTACCTTACCTGCATTCATTTTATTGACCTCAGGAATCCAGGTCTCAAGAAATGCAGGGTTGATGTAATACTCTCCCCGTTTGATTAACTGTTCGTTGTATGCTTTCCAGTCTCGTTCATATTTGCGTTTTTTGCCCCAGCGTTTCACTTTTACCATAGTAATGTTTATATATGTTTAAACACATATATAATTAACTATGAGAAACCTAAAACTTGAAAATGGAAAGTTCCATCTGGATGATGAAATAGAAGCGGTCGTTGAAGGTGAAGTCAAAAAAATTGGTAATGGAGCTATGATACTTTCAACAAAAAAATACATAGGAAAGAAAGTATACGTGCTAATCAGAAAATAGACCAATCATGCTACAAAGCAGCTCCTTTAATCCATATCATATCCTTCTTCCTTCAGCATCTTTATCGTGAAATCGCGGTAGCTCAGCCACTTTGCCGGGTCGAACTCCGCAGCATCCTGGTAGTCTATGCCCTCATCTATCGCCTCGGACTTCGCATCCATCAACTGCTGCATGTACTCATCTATCGTCCCCTTCGCCCTGAGCAGGTAAATCCGGGGTTTCCTTGTCTGCTGCGGCCTCAATATCCTGCTATAGGCCTGGATCTGCTTACTTGGCGTCCAGCTTGTATCAGCGATTATCACCACATTCGCCTGTGGGATGTTGAGCCCCGTTTCACCGCAAGTAGTCGTCGCTAACAATACATTCGTGCCGTTGTTCTTGAAATCGTTGAGAACCACGTTCCTGCTCTTAATCCCCTGCGAGCCGATGAACACGTTAGACTTGATATTGCGCGATCTGAGTTCCTGCTGCATGTATTTCTGGAAGTCGGGGCGCTCCGAGAATACAATGACTTTCTCCTGGTTCGAGAGCGCTTCCTCTATCAGGTCGAGAGTTCTTCGCTGCTTTGTTGTGACGCCTCCCGGCCACTGTATATGCTCATTGTTCGTTTTCTTGGACTGCGGTATGGTGCTGGCGAACTGTAACTGCGTAAGGTGCGCCAGGACTATCATCTGGTCTATCTTGTGACCGTCTGGGTCTTCCTTCTCCAACCTCAACTGTTCCTTGAACCATGCAGCAAATTCGTCCAGCCAGTGCTTGTAGTGCTTCACATGGTCCGGGGACATCTTGATAAGCTCGGTACTGATAGTCGGCTTGGGAATCGTTATGAAAGGAGCAACCTCGGGCTCATCCCTCTGTCTGCGGATAATCTTCGGCGACATCATGGCCCACCATTTCGCCTTATCCTTTATCACAGGCATTTCCCTGGCCTTCATTCCTTTATCCAGAGTCTGCTCAAACTGGGGGGTCACCCATTCGATGGTGATGAAGTCTTCCTTGAACTGGCGAGTGCCTGTAGTATAGCCGCTGGCATACCCGCGCTCATTAACCTGTTCGATTGGATTGTAGTAACCGTAGTGATTAAGTTCCGTCCCATCTCCCCAGCCGAAGACCAGTAAGCTGAAGATATTGCGCGGGTAGTTGGCTATGGGCGTGCCTGTGCTGAGAAGCTTGTATCTGGCCTTGAGCATCCTGACAGCCTGTGCCTGCTCGCTATCCTTCGCCTTTATCTTGTGGGCTTCATCAACTGCAATGAACTGGAACCTGCGGCGCATCGCCTTCGCAAAGGTCTTCTTTGTGTGCTCATTCAGGGGTTTCCAGAGTTTGTTGTACGCTATCAGGTTGAACTTCTTCAGATGCTTCAAGTCTTTCTCAGACTCGATAATCTGGTAGTCGGTGATATTAAGTTCCCTGAACTCCTTCACAAACTCGTCTTTGAGCTTTGGCTCAACGATTATCAGGTTGTGCCTGCAGCCGTAGAGCAGGGCTAGTGCAATTATTTGTCTCGACTTTCCCAGCCCCATCTGATCCGCGAGGAGGTTGGCATTCTTCAGGCTCATCCTGCTAACATCGTCCTTCTGGAAGCCCCAGAGCCATTGGTCTATACCCAGTTTCTCAAGTTGCTTTACCCTCATCTTGTAGTGATCAGGATACATCGACCTGATGCCATTGTGTTCATTCAGGCAGACCCAACTGCCATCCTTCTTGATGTACTGCTCGAACGGCGTGAGCTGTCTCTCCATCCAGCGCCGCTTCTTCGCGAGCCATTTGTAAACCTGCGGGTCAGCAGAGACCTTGATATTAGCTGATGCCAGTTCATCCACTATACCACTTATGGGATTGGGATTACTGAGTATATACTTCCGCCTCAGTCTGACGTCGCATTCCTTCGTATAGTCCTTAAGCCCATCATTCCACTGGCGCCCCATCCCATCCTTATATTGCTGAATCTTGAGCGCTTCTAATAAGTTTGATGGCTTTATGACAAGACCAGACGAATCCGGCGCGAGTGCTACCTTGACCCCAATCGCACCATCACTGGGTAATGGTAGGGTCGGCTTCCTGAACTCTATCTGCTTCTGCTTCCTTACTCCGGGCCTTACATGAACCGGGAACTCATCTGTTGTTCTTAAATGATCCAACGCATCATTATAAAGCTCCGTCCTTTTCCATTCTTCAATGACTGTGTTCAGGTCGCCAAGTTTTGTGATTGTGCGAACGAGAGCTTCCTTGCGATTATAGTGCCGAAACCGTGTTCGGTATATCACAATACTGCACGGCCATGCTGTGCCTGCGTCCTTCCAGACCTCTACCGGCATATCGACTCTCAGGACAAGTTCGGCATTTTGATTCACCCATTTCTCGAAAGTGTAAGTATTCTCATTAGTGAAATAACCCATCGGTAGAACGGCAGCTACGTACTTGTCAGCATTTTTTATCGCGATTTCCAGTGCTGCTATATGTGACTGTATGCTTGAACTCGGTCCGAGGTCGCCCCAGCCGGCATTCTCAAGTGGAATGTTCTTCTGCTCTAGTTGCATCGAGAATGGCGGGTTAATTAGGAAATAGTCACCATGCAAGTCCGTATGATTGATCAATGAATCCTGCACAATCTTAGCATCCGGCCAGAGTCTTGCAGCCATGTGATATGCCTGCTCTTCAATCTCTATGCCGGTCTTCAAGCACGACGGCGACAGGAACTGGAACATCTTCCCGATACCGCAGCTATTGTCCACCACAATGGGCTTCTTATCAGTCTTATCAAGCCCCAGAACTGCCGCTACGAATCGAACTATCTCACTTGGCGTAAAGAACTGTGCATAATTCGCCTCCCTGCGCCTTGCCATGTCAGCCAGTCCGCGGTCTCCTTCTATCTTTACAGTCTGGCCGAGTGTCTTGTAATTGTGCAGAGCAAAGTCCCTGACTGTGAACATATCATCAGTGGACGTCTCAATAACTCGTCTCCACAAAAGTTCATTCGGATTGCCTTTAATGTCAAATGTTATATCCTGCAACCTGTGTAGTTCCGGTCGGTCTTCACTATAAATCGTGAGTGACCTCATATCCCTGAACTCCTCAAACCGCGAAACATCTGGAAGCGCAAAGTCTCCTGTTGCCGGCTCTGAACGCTCAGCTTCTGCCAGCGGTCTGGATGCCATAATCCCGGCTGCGGCCGACGTCGGCACTTGAGGGGTGATGACCATTACAGAAGTATCACTATCGTCATGTGGTTTAATCGACGAGAAAGTATCCCAGGTTGTTTGTATTGCCATAGAAAACCTCTATACCGGGCAGCGTCCGCTCGGACACTCATTGAACTCTACTTCGTTCTTCGCAAAATCGCCAAGGTTGAACTCATCGCCGCACATTTTGCAGATGTATTTGCTTCCCCTGACGATGAAAACATGATTACAGTTGTCCATCATCCCACCTGCCTGCCCTTCTGCTCTGTGCCGTCCCAGAACCGCTCGGCGCTCATCGCCAGTGCGTAGATGTGCTTGCACGGCATCTTCGACTTTGCGCCACGATTAACGAAATCTTCGCAATCGCATCTGCCAGTCCCGGCATCCTTGTCCACATTCACACGGAATTGCCTGCCATTGTGCGATGTGCATATCCATCCATCACCATCCGGGCATGGCTCAAACGACATCTCTTCAGTCGTCGCCCGCATGATCCTATCGCTGCGCTGCTTGCTATTTGCAGCTTCGAAGATTAACTGAACCATCTCCCTTGGCTGGGCGCCCTTTTGCGCTGATGTGCTCTTCTGCATCTGCTTCATTCGGGCTGTTTCGGCGGATACTACCAGCTCTCCATCTGGGTCGATTGTGTCCAGCCAGCGCTCGGTCGCTCTCTCGGCTAACTCAGCGGCGCGCTTCTCCGCCGCATCGATGTCTTCGATCTCAGCGACTTTAAAAGAGAACTCGGCTGTGTGAAGTTTGCCATCGACCTGTACGTGGACGCCCCTGGTGGCTTCTATTGTCTCAATGTGCATATTACAACTCCGTCTGGCTCCTGCCAGAGTTAATGAATCTGTTCAACTTTCCTTAATACGCCTGATTTCAGCACCGCAGTGCGAAATCGGGCATCAACGGTATATCATACTACTTTGAGAACCGCTGGCGGAATCGAAGTCTCGTCTGCATATGAAAATGAGTCAATCCGCAGTAACCAGATAATGCCTGTTGATGTGGATTTGATCACCCTGAAAAGCTGGTTTGGCTTCGCACAGTCTTGCGGTAATGAAATGCACGGGGACCTGCCCATGTAAGCCCTGACCTTTCGGTGCCTCGGGTCTTCGGGGTGACTCCTGATCAGATACGGTTTTGCTGGGCTGAGCTTGATATTCTTCCCGGCTCTCTCCGCCAGGTAATATTCACCTGGTTGTACCATCCCCTTCTTGAAGGAAATGTACACCTCTTCGTGATTGATCTGATATGTTTTCTTTAGTGTTTCATCCGGCGATTCGTTTCTAAGCAGAGTTTCCACGTCTATCCTTATCATTTAGTACCCCGTTGGCAGCATTGTCTGTTTCTTCCTTTGTTTGCTAAACGGCAGCAGTGCATAGCATGATGCCGCATAACTGTGAGCTTTCGTTATCGAATACCTCCGTTTAACGGTCTCTCTCGATTCCACCTCAATAATGTCAGCCATGTTGAGTTCAAGCAGGTACTCGTCTATCGACTGGCTCTGGTCGATATCGATAATATGGTACGTCTTGTTGGTGATGTGCGTTTCCAGGATCTCGCACATTGCCGAGTGATCCACATCGCAGAAGTACTCCCACTGCTCTTTTGGTAGCAATTGCCTGGAATCCGAGTCCTTGTTTTTGACCACCCAGGACGGGAATGATTCTTTCCTGTCGCCCGTTGTAACTGCCCATACCTTCTTCGGGAACATTGCCATAAGCTCCTGCGGCATCTTCTTTGAGTAACCTGCATCGCACATCACAAAGTCCGGCTTCTCGAAGTTGATCAGGTTTATCGCATCGCTCAGGTGCTTCCTGATGCGCCTCTCGTTCTCTTCCAGCTCGCGCTCGATTGCAGATGCAGCGGATGACTTTGCCTTCCGTTCCCCGAACTCCGTCACTTCATTCGGGTCGTCCCATCTGCCTGTCCTGATAAGCACAGGCTCGCGCGCCGCCGTCATTCCGCAAACGGTCCAGCGGGATACGTTGCCCCAGTCGATGCCTACGGACTTCGTAGTGACGCTGTTAAGCAGCCGCCTTATTTCGTTCATGTCCGTGACCACGAGCCCCTTCGTGGCTTCGTATGGCGCAGGCTTTAGACCTACAGCGTTGAAAAAGGCGCATTCTACTTCCGTAAGGTACAGTGTCTTTGGATAAGTCTTCTTCTTGTCTGCCACCGATGCCGGTGTCTCGAATGGGCTCCATTCCTGCGATAAGTGATAGCCGCTATACCCTGGCGTCGGGTTCTTATTCGTAGGCGTCCACTTCTTGCCGTCCCATTCCTTCTTATCCGACTTCTCCCAGAGTTCATGCCATATCGTGCCCTGCGGCCCGCCCGTGCCCATCGCTATTATCTGCCTTCCCGGCAGGTTGACCACTTCAAGTAGCACATACCATGCGGTTCTCGTCATGTCCTGCATCTCATCCGCGATGCCGTAATACCTGTGCGGGCCGCGTATCGCTTTGCCAGTCGCCCAGGCGCCCTTTGCCGTCCACTTGCTACCGTTTGCAAGGTCTATCTCCCCGACCTGGTCGGAACCTTCTGAGGCTTCAAGCAACTTACTGAGGGCGTGATGTTGGCTGTCGGTAAGATTCGACCTGAATATCTCCTTCGTCAATCGCCATGCCTGGGCGTCTGTCGGCGCAGTCGCTATTGCGCTCTTTCCCGCCTGGGTTGCCAGCTTGTGCGTGATCTTATTTGTCGCTATCGTTGACTTGGTCAGAGACCGTGCCAGGAAAAGTACGATGAACTCCGACTCATCTTCGTAGATTGCCTTTGCATACGGGAACTTCTCCAATGAATACGGCTCATTATTTACGGTAAAGAACTTCTCCGAGAAGTATGCTGAGTCACTTTGAATGCGAGCATACTCCTGGATCTGCTCCTTTGTCAGGTTATTCGGGTCAATCGTCATTTTTTCACCCCTTCACTTTGCTCCTGCTCTTTACCAGGCTCGACAACTCTTGCCGTAACGTCTATCGCATTCACTTTCTTTACCGGAGTCCAGAGAAGTTCCAGCTCGATTGGGATCCTGTGCGGGTCTTCCGTCCTCGATGGCGGTATCAATAACCCGAAATCCTTGAGCTTCTGCTGAATCCTTGCGTCAAAAGTGGTGATCTTGTCCAGCAGGTAGTGGGCTCTAAATGCCACGATCTTTCCCGTCTCCGGGTCGTGTATCGCGCTCTTGAAGTCCGCCTCTATCGCCTTGTTGTGCATCAGGTTCCTCGTCACCATCTGCACCGCGATGTAGCGGAGTTCGTTCATCAGCGTATGCGACGAGTCCCAGTTCAGTTTTAGCCTGAACGATTCCGCAAGATCATCGATGAAATGTGCGATTTCCGGCTTCTTCTGCTTCCAGAAATAATACGCATCGGCTGGAAGGCACTGTATACCGGTGGTTACGCTTGTTACCGCAAGCGTCTTGGTTCCGGGCTTTCTGCCTATGCTGGGGTTTGAATGTTTGAGGCATTTCGTATTGCCTGGCATCGCCTCGTTGAAGCAAATATCCCCGTATTTGTTGAGCTTCCGATTGCAAATCAGCGTGGAAAAACAATACGTCTTCCCCTTCGATTCCCTTGCAGTTAATTCGAGTAAAGGCTCACCCTCCCTATCTGAAATTACCACGCCGCTGAGCTCCGGGTATATCTCGAAGTAAACCAGTTCATCGCCCCTGGTTACGATCATCGATGTCTTTTCTGATGACTTCTCAATGCCCGCATCAAGTATCCAGTCCTGGCCCAGAAGCTCGCTGAGGCGCGCCAGGAAGGCGCTGTTATCCGTGCCCGGAACCTCTTCCCAGATGAACCAGAACAATGGGTGAGCTGACATACCGTCCGAAGGTTCCCAGGCTTTCTCCATCGGCTTCGAATATTCCTGTAGTTCCTTCATGTGGACCGATACGTCTTCGTCCTTGCCCGGAAGCTCGGTTCCTTCCCCTTCGCCCAATTCCAGTGGATAATCATTTGCCATTTTGCGCCCCCTCTGGATCATATACCCTGAACTTCCCGCCCCTGGCGACCCACTCCCTGAGAATAATCCTGGATAGCTCGTCATAGTAAGTCTCTCTCAGGCAGACAATCTCCGCTACCCCTGCCTGGATCAGTTCGAGCATGCAGTCCTTGCACGGAACGCCCATATAGGAATAGAGAACGGCGTCCTTCGTGCAGAAGCCGAACTTCGCCGCCAGGAGCAGGACATGGCGTTCTGCATGGACGGCGCGGCACTTCTCAAGCTCCGTCCCGTCGTGGCTCTCCAGCCTTGGGCACGGAGCGCATCTCTCCAGAGGATGCGGCGGGCCATTGAACCCCGTAAGGTGCCCTTTACGGCCCCTGGTAAAGACGAGCGCGCAGCCAAGTTGCTTCTTGCTGCATGTGGATTCATCCCTGGCAAGCCTTGCCAGATGCATGTAGTCCCTATCTTCCATGCGCCGTCACACCCCTGTAGGACAATAAAACCGCATCCCGAAGTGCTCGCATTCTCCTGACTCGCATTTCAAGTCTCTTCGTTCAGGGCAATGCCCTGTCGTCAGCAGCCTGATTGCCATGTCGTGCTTTTCACAGTGTGGAGATACTATCATTCCTTTACACCGTCCTGTAGCGTCTGCTGCTTGTTTCGACTAATTCACCCGCAGTCTTCAATCGCGCAACCGCGTCTTCCACGTACTCTTTTTTGAGACCTTCCTTTTCCAGGGTTTGCAGAATCAGATCCATCGGGACATCGCTCCCATTGGAGCCCTGCAGCGTCCTTATTGCCTCCCGGATCAATTTTATGCGGTCACGCTGGCTCTTGCCAATTCCGGCATTGATGATATCCGAGTCCAGTTTCCCCGTATCCGGGTCTTTAATTACCTGGTTCAGGCTCGCTGAGACGATCCTGATAACCCGCTCCGCGTCCCCTATCGCCGCCTCGCCGCTCAGCCTCGTCCTGGCACTCGCTTCTGCCAGGCGAATGAGCGCCTCAAGCTGGCGTGCGGTTACAGGGAGCGGAGTATCGGGGTCTTCGCCAAGCTTGCGAAGGCTCAGGTAGAAATCGGTAAGCCTTTGCCTCGCATCCGGCTGGACTATCGGGTACACATTCCGCTTTGCGTATGCGATGTACTTTCTCAGGAACTCAGCATCGAGAACCGGCTGGATACCGCTCATCGCCTCAGCTACCTGTTCTTCTGTTATGCCTGAGTTCTTCACGTTCTTCCGCCGCAGTGATAGCTCCCCCGCAATGTGCGTGTTGAATATATGATTGGAAACCGCAGTATCCCGGAACGCTGTAGGTTCGTCGCGAATAACGAATATGAGGTCGAACCTCGATAGTAATGTCGGAGGCAGATTGATCTGTTTTCCCATCGGCTCGTACCGGTCGAACCTGCCGAACTTCGGGTTAGCAGCACCCAGCACCGCACACCTCGCCCTTAACATCGTGTTGATCCCGGCTTTGTTTATCGTGACCGTTTGCTGTTCCATCGCCTCGTGCATCGATGTCCTGTCATCCGCCTCCATCTTGTCCAGTTCATCCACGCAGGCAAGCCCCATGTCTGCAAGTACAAGCGCCCCCGCTTCGAGTGTCCACCTGCCGTTACTGAACTCGTTATCCTTTACTGCTGTTGCTGTCAGCCCGGCTGAAGTCGAACCCCTGCCGCTCGTGAACACGCCGCGCGGCGCAAGCTTTCGTGAGTACCGAAGGCACTGCGATTTTGCCACGCCGGGATCCCCGACAAGCAATACGTGAATATCCCCGCGGATTCGGAGGCCATCCGGAAGCTCCTTGGGCAGCCCGGCGAATAGCTGTAAAGCCATCGCCTCCTTGACTTCTTCATAACCGTAGATTGAAGGGGCAATGGAACCCAGTATCTTCCCGTATATAGCCGGGTCTTTCCCGAGTTCCTGAATCTTAAGCTCGTCTTCCTTTGTCACCTCGATTTCTTCAAAACCTTTCTCTTCGATCTCAACCGAAACCGTGTCTAATAGCAAATCGAAGGCTGTGCTTTTGCCCTGCTGGGTCGCCCGCTGGTATGACCGCAGAACCCCGACGAGCACCACACGGTCGCCCGGAGAGACCCTGCCCGTAAGGTCTTCCGTTACAATAGCATCCAGTGTTTGCGGCTGCTCGCCCGGGCGGACCTCGTCTGGTGAATCCTGTATCCGTATCTTCTGGAAGTCTATGAACTCCGACTCCTCTCTTACCAGCTTAAACGGCCCTTTCCTTCCACAGATCTCGTTATCGCACTCAAACGGCTCAACAAAATGCTCTTCTTGCGGCAGGTATGTGATCTCCTCGCATCTCGCGCACTTGAAGGCGGCATTCACTATCCTTGGTCTAACCTCAGTCGCTTTCCGAACCAGTCCGGTTACGGCAATCAACGTGTTGATATGCACGCTGCGGATGTCTTTAATCAGCGTTAATTCCGGCAAATGCCGCACGCGCACATGTGATTCTGTGAAATCCACGTCGGCGGGAAGGTCCATTTCTTTCAGCGACTCGGTGGCATGACCGAGCACCGCATCCGGGGAATCTAACAACTCCCGCGCCACGTCCATGTTGTACTTCTCAAGGCTGCTGAACTCAACCCACAGGCTCTTGCACTCGGGGTAATCATGTGCTAATTCAAGTATCTGCTCCCAGTAATACCTTTTAAGGAACTCATCCCAGACCTCTTTACTCGACTCTATATTAATCATCCCCCGCATCCACTGTGCCCTTTGACTCAGACGCCTTTTCAAAACCCTTTACAATCCACATATCCACGTCTTCCTTTGTGGGAAGGTTCAGCCACTTCATTAGCAGGGCGTAAAAGGGTTCCTTGATCATGTCCTGCTGTTTCAAAGACTGAAGATTCGGCAGGCTCCCCCAGTTGTGGCACCGGGCCTTCTCTAAGAGATCAGGCGACATGTGCTCTGGCGTTGGACTGAATAACCATCCGGTCACCATATCGGGTTTCAGCTTCATCTTCTGGACGATGCGCTCTTCATCGGCCTGCTTCAGTTTTCCTGCTGCCGCATACTGCATCAGGTAGGATAGTTTATTCTCCCTTTCCCATTCCTTTGGCGATTTGATCTTGTGCGCGCCGCGCTTCTTCTTTAGCAGGCGCAGTTCCTTCTCCCGTTTCTTCTGGCTGCCTGCTTCAGACTTCTTGCTCTCTTTCGAAGCCAGTGCTTCGATGCGATTGGTAAACCCGACTATCCCGATATCGAGCTTTATCGCCTGTTCTTCCAGAGCCCTTCTCTGCGCCTCTATTTCTTTTTTCTGCGCCTCCAGAGCTTTTTTGCCGCCGATGAGCCTTTCTTCTTCGTTGGTTGCATTGCCAGCTAAGAACTTGCGAATTAAATGTACCAGTCCGCCATGTGCCCTTATGGCAGCCCGCTCCGCGGGCGAGACCCTGGCGCTAACCTGTACCTCATCGCCTGGCATAGTATTCGAGGATTACACCGCAGCTTTCTGCTTTCCACCCGGCGCCATATCCGGCAGCGGAATGCCGAACATCTGGGTCACGGCAGCACGCGCTGCCTCGCTCCTGTTACGAAAGCGACTCTTTTCGACCGCGTCGTCCATCGCCTTCAGTTGGTCTTTTGTAAAGCGTATATACGTCGGTACGCTGCCGCCTGGCGGCTTGGTTCTCTTACCCTTGCTCTTTGTCATGTGTCTCCTATATTACCATTGTAATATGCAAATATTGCTCTTTAGACTAATAAATATTACTATTGTAATATCATAGTTATATGAATTGCAATAATATCACAACATTTATGTAGCCGTAAGCATATTGTAATATTCAGGTAAACCATGAAGAAAAAAGAAGTGCCGCGCAACAAGGCTACCATATGCGCTACAGTGAGTCCATGGCTGAAGACCAGGCTCGAAACAATGGTCGATGGCAAGGAGTTCTCATCTGTGAGCGACATCGTCAGCCTGGCATGCCACGAGTTCATGATCAGGTACTTCTCCGAAGAGGGGAAGAGCACCGGCGCGAAAAGAACGAAAGAAGAAGAACAATAGAGCAACGTGCTCAATGGGTATTTGGGGACATCCCCACCATTAACTAACCTTTACGGATAGTCAATTTTCCACTCTCATCTTTTTCAATCACGACCTTATCGCCCACCTTTACCCCGAGTTCCCTCGCCACGTCCAGAACCAGAGTTATCCTGTTCCCGATTGCAACCTTTGAGGCACCAATAAAGGCAGTCTTCAAATCATTCACCGAAGCTCCTATGTTATCCATACCTTAAAAGGTATTATTACCATAAAAGGTAAATCACTTTCGCTCTGCTTAGTAAGGGATTAATAAGCAATGTGATGTTTGAGTACGTCTCATTCACAAAAACGGTGGAATAGACAGGAGAGATCTTCTTGGGTGAAAAAGAAAATGCTAAAGGAAAATGTATCAAAGCCGAATTAGGGGAAGAGCTTATTGAGAAAATCGACCATCTGGTAGGCGACACCAGGGAGTTTAAATCACGCGACGACTTCGTCGAGCTCGCATGCCATGAGTTCATGGTGCGGCGTAACCCGGCAGGAGACCTGCTGGGATGCATATATGTCTTTTTCGGGGTTATTGCGATAGGGTTCCTTCAGGACTTTGTGGAACCTGCAATTGCAATACTCAGCTATTTTCAAGCATAGTTAATACGATTTTTACGCTAATGGAGCAGTAGCCCTTGCTCTGATATTTTGCGAGCCCTGCATCCGTGCGGGTGGAATCGCACCCAACCCATTTTTAATATCGCAATCATAATACTTAAATAATCCATATTACAATAGTAATACAATTGTACTATGATGACAAAACAAGAACTTGCCAATGACCCCGATATCTTAGCGCTCTCTATGGTTGATGACACAATGCTTCAACTGTTGTCCCCCATTGTGCGCACGGCGGTAAAGATATCAAGGAAGCTCATCGCCGAAAACCCCAACAACTGACTTCTATGTACTACATTGACCGCTTTGGCAAGAACAATAGCAAGGCGGCGCGCATCAAGAGGATACTAAAGATGAACTCCGATCTTACTGCCGCCAAGCCAATCCAGGCAAGCGATTTAGAAGGGATGCCACTTAAACGACTGACCCTCATCGAGCAAGAGCTGCGCATCAGGATCGGGCGCAAACCAAGGATAAATTACAGGTATTAATCACTTATTCACCATCTCCTTGAACATCGCCCTTACTTCCGGGTTCTCCATCATCTTTAAGATTGCTTTCTTGGCAACATCTTCTTCAATAGCCTGTCGCTCTTTATCCAGACTTGCATCCAGCACGAGAGCGCATTGATGGCACATTCGCGCCTCTGGAACAAGGATTGCGTGGCAGCGCGGACATTGTGAAAGCGTAACCTGCTTGGCGTCTTCTTTTGAGAGACCATATTGTCCCAATATCGAAGCGGCCATGTCTTTATCAAAAAAGTTTCCGTAGACCTTGAACATCCTTTTACTATCAGGCGCCCATCCGCCCTGATAATTTATCTGCCTGTCGCTGAAGCCCTTTAATATCATTTCCGTAATCTTCTGGTGCTTGAAAAGATGGAAATGAATGCGCTTCTTTACCCCCGACCTTATCCAGATGTTTCTTAAGCGCTTAGATAGTGCCTTGTATGAATAACCCTTGCCTCTACCAGGTCCCCTTGTGATAGCCCACAAAGGCGCGTCTGGGTTCGTTTTGTCCGGGTGCAGGTCTATCCATGCGCCGAGATAACCAGTGCTCCATGTTATTGGAAAAGGCTGCGGTGCGGTGGTCTTTAGATTCTCGCTGGTCGTGCTTGCATAAAGCAGCGCCCCGCTCTTTAGAAACTCTACGTTCTTGATACGAAGGGTGCCTATCGCCCCGATTCTCATCGCGCTGTCAAGCGCCACAGCCAGTAGTGCCTTATCCATGACGGTTGTGCATGCCCCAAGCAGCTTATCCATTTCACCCCTTGTCAGTATATCGCTGGGCTGTACCGGGGTGTCTTTCTTAATTAACTTAATATTCTTTACCCACCTCGGCACATTGTCATCAGTAAACCATCTGAAAAACGATTTGATAAACTTTCGATAATTGTAATCATCCTTGTGCTCCATTTCGAGATGATCAGTTAGATCGAAGAGGTCCCTCTCCGTCAGCTCATCGACGTTCTTACCTGTTCGCCTGACGACCTGTATTGCGATCCCCACAGTATTCGCAAGTGTCGAATACTTCTTGCCTGAGTTCTTCTTATATCTGATAAAATCTTTAATTAGTTCCCTACTCTTCTCTGGAACATCCCCATTTTCAAGTTTTTTCAGCCATGTATAATAGCGCTGTTCAAAGTTATGGATATCGTCGCTCATACTATACCATTACTATTGTATTACAAGCATATAAAGATTTTGGGATGTACCCCAAAATGTTCTGTTTCCCTGCGGGATTTCCTCCCGCCGCTTCCAGCCTTAAACAATGTCATTGTAATTAAAGATTTCTTAGAACTTACGATTTTCGAACGTTGCCAGCTAATAAAATTTTTAACCCCAACGTATATAAAGCTTTAAATACCCTATATAAAGGTGAAGATTATGGTAAATTCAACCGAAGCAAAAAAGACTATAAAAATAGAAAATGTTGTTGCATCGACTGCGATAGGGGCAAAACTCGACCTTAATGAGGTTATACGCGTTCTTGACGGGGCAGATTACAATAAGGAAAGATTTCCGGGTGTGGTTTACAGGACAGCATCCCCGAAAACTGCGGCGCTTATTTTTGGAAGCGGTAAGATTGTCTGCACCGGAGCAAAAAGTATTGCAGATGTAAGTGTCGGTCTTGCCAAGGTTTTTGAAAAATTAAAGGCAATGGGCGTTCATATCACAAAGAAACCCGATATAACGATACAGAATATCGTAGCTTCTGCGGATCTTGGTAGGGTGCTGAACCTCAATGCTATTGCTATCGGTCTCGGGCTTGAGAACATAGAATATGAACCGGAACAGTTCCCCGGTCTTGTTTACAGGTTATCCAATCCGAAAGTGGTCATGCTGTTGTTCGGTTCCGGGAAACTCGTTGTGACCGGAGGGAAGAAACCCGAAGATGCCGAAGCTGCTGTGGAGAAAATCGTATTGGAGCTTGACGGATTAGGGCTGCTATAGCCTTTATCCCTTTTGGAATATAGTATTTTTTCTGGATTCAGGAATAAAGTATGAAAGTCCTTTTAATCGGTGGCGGTGGCAGAGAGCATGCCATTGCAGATGCTGTTGCCCGGAGCACGAAAACCCCTGAACTTTTCGCAGCGATGAGCAAGAAAAACCCTGGAATAGCGCGGTTATGCAAGGATTTCATTCTCATAAAAGAGACAGACCCCGCTGTCGTGGATTATGCGCTGCAAAATGGAATCGAACTTGCAGTCATAGGTCCGGAAGCCCCGCTTGCTGCCGGCATTCCCGACCTTCTATGGACTGCGGGTATCCCTGTCGTCGGGCCGCGAAAGCTTGCTGCGCAGATAGAATTCGATAAAGCATGGACGCGCAATTTCATGAAAAAACACGGGATTTCAGGCTTACCCGGATTCAAAGTATTCAGGAGGGGAGAAAGCGGTACCGATGAATATATCGATGAGCTTGGGGATGTTGTGATAAAACCAGCAGGTCTGACCGGCGGCAAGGGCGTACGCGTCCAGGGAGACCATTTCGACATAAACGGCGCCAAAGCTTATGCAAGGGAAGTCCTGAAAAACGATGACCTTGTCATTGAGGAGCGGTTAATCGGCGAGGAGTTCACAGTCCAGGCATTCGTGGACGGTAATATTCTTGCGTTTGCGCCTTCTGTCCAGGATCATAAAAGGGCGTATGACGGGGACAAAGGACCAAACACGGGTGGAATGGGCTCATACAATGATTCCAAGGACATACTGCCGTTCATGAAGGAATCCGATTACAGTGACGCGAAAAAGATAATGAGAGACACTGTTCTTGGCATTAAGGAAGAAACAGGCGTGCCTTACCAGGGTATACTTTACGGGCAGTTCATGGCAACAGCAAAAGGCATCTCAGTCATAGAATTCAATGCGCGTTTCGGCGACCCTGAGGCGATGAATGTTCTCCCCCTTCTTGAAAATGATTTTATTGATGTGTGTCTGGGCGTTGTAAACGGAACACTGGATAAAATCAATGTTTCGTTTAAAAAGCATGCGACTGTATGCAAGTATGCCGTCCCTGCCGGATATCCCGACAATCCCGCGCGGGATTCGGTTGTGGAAGTCGCTGAGATAAAAGATGCGCTTCTTTTTTATTCCAGCGTATATGAGAAAGATAAT
>JAHFCV010000004.1 GCA_023249275.1 Candidatus Methanoperedens sp. | reverse complement strand
TGCTGAGGGCTGTACCCAGCATTCCCCCGCCCAGAACCTTGCCAGGATTCATTATCCCTGCCTGGTCGATTTCGGATTTAAACGCGCGAAGTTTCCGGACACGGTCTTTGCCAAGTACCTCGTCTGCTTTTTTCGGGAAATATAATCCTGTTGCATAAGGGCGCCCGCCATGCTTTTCGGCGATTTTCATGATTGTAAGTACCAGTCCGAACACGAAATTGTAGCTGAACTTGCGCTGGTCGCTCGGGATAAAACCAAGAATCACGGCTTCCGGTTCATCATTCGCGCCGTTTCGGATAATGACGCCTTCTTTTACAACAGGCTGGTTAACCGTTTTTTCTATTTCTGCCATCACATCGCCAAGTTTCGACAGCGGCACGATAACCTCGGCAGGCACGAGCGATGGTCCAAGGCGCTTTACCACCATTAACTTAAATCGGTGTTCCCATTCCTCAATTGCGATTCGGTCGCTTAATATCTCAGCTTTACACGTTTTAACAAGTTCCGTTAAATCAGAGCGAATTGTTCCCGAATCAACTGCCCTGAAGGCAAGTGTCAGGATATAAGCCAGGGGGAGAAGCACGCGCTCCTCTGAAGCGTGTCCGTGTTGTTCCATCAACGGCGCCTTGTTTTTTAATTCAGCCATGTGGGGATTAATGAACACCATTGACCAGACAGGGAGCCGGGCTTCTATGATGGCTTTTACCAGTCCCTGTGTATCATGGGCATCAGGACATGCTATGGAAATTACATCCACTTCATCATGCGGCTGGATACGCAGGGTCACTTCGGTTATAAGTCCTGTCGTGCCTTCGGCGTCGGCAATCAAATTCATGTTGTCGCCTGTGAAATTTCTGACATCGCCCGTTGGCAGCACAACTCTCGCTGACACTACATTCTCGCGGAAGTATCCATACTCATAACTCCCGATACCCGCTCCTCCCTGTGCAAGCCAGCCGCCAACCGTGGATGATGGATAGCTGGTAGGATACAGGCGCAGGGTAAGATTGCTCTTCGTCAGTTTTTTATCCAGATGCTCCCAGCTTATTCCAGGTTGTACGGTCACACTCTGTTTGTTAAGGTCGATAGCCAGCACATCTTTCATCCTGTAAAAATCCACCACGACACCTTTTTTAACCGGGATTGCCCCGCCGTAGCCCGAAGTCGCCTTGCCGCGGGGTGTGAGTGGAATTTTCTCCTTATTTGCCCACCTGACAAGTTCAATAAGCTCTGCCTCGCTTTTCGGCTGCACAACAGCCTCAGGAATGGTATCGCCTAATAGGGTCTTTACCATGCCGGGAATGACTGCGATGTCATGCCCGTAAAGTTTGCGTTCTGTCCTGTCAAATGTCAGCCTGCCGCCGAATTTTTCAATAAGATATGCCTGTTGGTCAGCGTTTAATTTAACCATTGTTTAACCCCAGATTCAAACTCATGGATTGAATTATTTTTGCCTGATTTATTGATATGTCTGTTATCATATATTTGTTTTCCTTTCATTGATTATTACAGTATTGACAATACTATGCATAACCGTTAATATAAAGATTCTGGTCGACAATCATTGGTTGACAATAATTCCATAGAGGATAAAAAGTATGTTTTTTGATGTAAAAACTCTCGCCCTGGCAAACCTCGCCCTACAGATGTTGCTTGTAATAATGGTATCGAGCGCTTCATACCTTGCAAAGAAAAGAGACCTCAAAAGGCACTGCGCTTTCATCCGAGTTCTGGTCATTGTGCAAATAATAGCGATAGCTGTGGTGATGCTCCCTTCCATGCTGGGCTACATCGAAAATCCACCAGGCTTTAACACCGAGATGCTTATTCACCACACGTTCGGACTGGCGGTCATCGCGCTGTGGCTCTACATAAACCTGTCATTCGGCAAAGCCTGGATGCCGCACAATCTCCGTACTGTCATGAGGTTAGCATTTGTCCTGTGGATACTGGCTTTCCTCCTCGGTCTGCACATGTACGCCCTGATATATTTATGACCTCCATACCTTCACGGGAAAAGAGCGCAGTGATTGGGGTGTATCTAAAGGGATAATGGCTCTGGTGCTTGAAACTGCATGTTTGAAGATATGAAAACTATTACAGGTGAAAGCGGCAATAACGAGCGAAAAAACAGCAGGGGAATACGTGTTGGAACAGCCAGGATAAACCTTGTATGCGGGGATATCACCGAACAGGAGACTGATGCAATAGTAAATGCAGCCAATTCAAGCCTGATGGGCGGGGGAGGAGTTGATGGCGCCATACACAGGAAGGGAGGCGCGGAAATACTGGAAGAGTGCAAGATTATCAGACAGGAATCATATCCTGAAGGTCTGCCCACCGGAAAAGCCGTTATGACAACAGGAGGAAAACTGAAAGCGAAGCGGGTTATTCATACGGTTGGCCCAATCTGGTATGGAGGCGATAAAGGGGAACAGGAACTCTTATCGCAAGCATATAGAAACTGCCTCGCTCTCGCCCTTGAGAATGGGGCTAAAACTATCTCTTTTCCATCCATCAGCACAGGCGCGTACGGATACCCAATCGAGAAAGCGAGCTTGGTTGCGCTCAGGGCTGTCATTGGATTTCTTGAAAAAAATGAAGGGATTAAAGAGGTAAGATTCGTTCTCCACAGCATACATGACCTGAAAATCTATGAAAATACATTTACAGAAATTTCATGATGTTTTCTGGCAGGGTTAGGTTTATATTTCTTCGATAATATGGTTTAAACCATGACAGAGCTTGGAAAAATAGAAAAACCAGAAGCAAAGAGCTTCAAAGCTATGAGAAAACTGTATGTAGTCCCCACGCTCCCATTCGAAGAACTGGGTCTTGAGTTTAAACTCGATAATGCAAAGCTTGAGCGGTTCTGGGGCGAGGTGAGGGAAAAAATCGACTACTTCGTCTCAACCTGCGGGAATATCAGTGTGCTGTATCTTGAAGGAGTAGACCAGGATGAAAAAATAGGGATGGAATTTTTCGAGAAGTTCGGGAAAGAAAGCAACTACTACAAACTGGTAAAAAGCCTCATTGATAGCGGTGCGGTAATCAAGGGGGTTGAAAAACGCGAACACATTAATCGGTCAAAACTGCTTATTGAGGAATACTCTAAATCGTTCTTTCCTGATATAAAAGAGTTCCATGAAGGTTATTATGGCAAGGATATCGATTTTGAAGGATGGAGAAATTATCTTGTAAAAAGGATTCAGGAAACGCAGGATGAAATGAGCAGGCTTGCCTCCAGACAGATAGGAGAATTGCCTGAAAATGCTAACGGCGTTCTTATCATAACAGACGGAAGACCGATAGAATTCCCGCAAGGCGTGGATGTTTTCCAGGTAAGACCTCCTGCGTTTGATGAAATCGCCAGGATTATTAGAGATAATATAAAGTGAGGAATCTTTATCCGCCATGGCGTGCTACTGTGAGCGATGAACTGGATTATTTATGCCGTCGCGTGCGTATTCCTGTACGGGATAATGCAGTTTTTCATTAAATTATCTTCCATGGGCGGTAACCCTATTGTATCATCTATGATTTTTATAGCAGCCCAGTTTGTAGCGCAGATTTTGTTGGGTGCATACTTTATTTCAAAAAGCGGGCTGGATATTAGTTATGGCAGCATAAAATATGGGATTGTCGGAGGAATAGCGGCGGCGGTTGCGACAATTCTTTTCTTTCTTGCTATACAGCAGGCGCCGCTATCCAAACTTGTACCGATTGTAAGTATGAACCTGATGGTGGCTGTGATTCTCGGCGTAACTTTTTTTAAAGATGAAATGAATCTTCGGATTGCAGCAGGGGTTATTCTTGCGATAATAAGTATATATCTGCTGAGTAACTCGGGTTGAAGCAAGGCAGATTTTGATTGATTCCTCGTGCCCGACAAAAAATTAGAGGAACATATAAATAAGATTGCAGATAATCTCAAATTTCTGACGGGAAGGGATAACACTGGCAAATGAAATAACCGAAATAATCGTTGCTCTGGGAATAATATTTGCATCCCTTGTAGGTTCTGCAATCGCATTCTATGCTCTCAGGCATGGCAAAAAACTCGCAGGAAAGACAAAGACAACGCTTGATGATGAGATACTGGGGGTAATAGAAAAACCCATACCAATTGGGATTCTGATAGTGGGCTTTTACTTTGCCCTTACTTCTCTTTCCTTTCTTTCACGCTACGAAGCACATCTAAAAAATTTGTTCACAATATTAATTGTAGGTTTTGCAGCTTATGTTCTTGTAAAAGTAGTAAGCGCAGCAATAAAGTGGTACGGAGAAGCGATAGCATCCAGAACAGCCGCCAAGATTGATGACCAGTTTCTCCCGATTTTCAGGAAGCTTGCAAGTATTTTTATATATTTTATAGCCTTCGTGATAATTGCTGATGAGCTTGATATTGAGATATCCCCGCTCGTTGCCACAATGGGTATAGGAGGCATTGCTGTCGCCCTTGCCTTCCAAGAATCTCTGACAAACTTTTTTGCTGGTTTCTATCTCGCCATGGACAAACCAATAAGAGTAGGCGACTTTATAAAGCTAGAAACAGGGGACGAGGGCTTTGTGGAAGAGATTGGCTGGAGAAGTTCGAAGGTAAGAGTGCTTGCAAATAACCTTATAATAGTGCCTAACTCCAGGCTTGCCCAGAGCATAGTTACAAATTATTATCTTCCCTCGCCGGATATGGGGCTGGTGATTTCTGTCGGCGTGAGCTATGACAGCGACCTTGAAAAAGTGGAGAAGGTCACAATCCAAGTTGCTAAAGAGGTGCTTGCAAAAACCCCTGGAGGAGTAAAGGATTTTGAACCATTTATAAGATACAATCAGTTCGGGGACTCAAATATCAACTTCTCTGCAATCCTGCGTGTGCAGACCTTTGTTGACAGGTACCTTATTACCCATGAATTCATAAAAGCCCTGAAAAAGAGATACGATGAAGAGGGAATCGAGATTTCCTATCCTGCAAGGAAAGTGTATATAAAAACAGGTGATATTTCTTCTTTTTCTTCGCACTCTTAACTGGTCTGTATTTATCGAACAGCCATAGTAAAGGAAGTTGTTCCCACTAATATTATATGCCATTCATGGCATTAGTTGGTTTATAACGGAGAGTAATGCATGAGGTTATTAGTAGTATCAAACAGGCTGCCTATCACTATAATAGAAAAAGAAGGTAAGCTAAGATTTAAAGAGAGCGTTGGGGGTCTTGTCTCAGGCTTGAGTGCATATTTGGATTCGCTGAGTGGTTCATCTTTTACTAAATCCGAATATATATGGGTTGGCTGGCCAGGTATTGCGGTTGATGATAAAACAAAAGAGGAGTTGAGATTAAAAGCCCTGACTGAATTTCACGCTTATCCCGTTTTTCTCTCAGAAAAAGTTATGGAAAAGTTTTACCATGGATTTTGCAACAAAACAATCTGGCCTCTCTTTCACTATTTCCCTTCCTATGCTGTCTATGAGGAAGATTACTGGTTGCACTACAAAAAAGTAAATGAAGCCTTCTGCGATGCGGTTATGGAGATTATAAAACCAGATGATGTGGTATGGGTACACGACTACCATCTCATGCTCCTTCCCCGACTTCTGAGAGAAAAGATTTCAAACCCGATAGGGTTTTTTCTGCATATTCCTTTTCCATCCTATGAAATATTTCGACTTCTTCCGGAAAAGTGGCGCAAGGAAATGTTGGAAGGTCTTTTAGGTGCCGACCTTATAGGATTCCATACGCATGACTATACGCAATATTTCTTGAGGTGTGCCCTTCGCATCCTTGGTTATGAGCACAACATTGGCAAACTTATTTTAGAAGATCATATCGCAAAGGCGGACACGTTCCCTATGGGCATTGATTTCCAGAAATTTTATAACGCCGTAAACAGCCAGGAGGTGCAGGAAGAGAGAGCCAAGCTGAAAAAGACATTAGCAGATTTTAAAGTGATTCTTTCTATAGACCGCTTAGATTACACAAAAGGTATTATTAACCGATTGCAGGGCTATGAAATCTTCCTTGAGAAGAATCCGCAGTGGCGCGGAAAGATAATCCTCGTCTTGAGAGTTGTTCCTTCCCGTATAGGAGTGGAACAATATCAACAGATGAAGAAGCAGATAGATGAACTTGTTGGAAGAATAAATGGAAGATTTGGCAATATTTACTGGACTCCAATATCGTATCAATATAGATTCTTGCCATTCCACCATTTAGTTGCTCTTTATAATATTGCCGATGTCGCTTTAATCACCCCATTAAGAGATGGCATGAACCTTATTGCAAAAGAATACATCACAACAAGAACCGATAAAGCAGGTGTTTTGATCCTTAGCGAAATGGCTGGCGCTTCAAAGGAACTCGGAGAAGCGATTAGAATAAACCCAAATAATAGAGAGGAAATTGCAGACGCAATAAAGGAAGCGCTTGAAATGCCATTGGAAGAGCAGGTAAGAAGAAATCAGATTATGCAAAACAGACTGAAGCGTTATGATGTGACTAAGTGGGCAGACGATTTCATTCAAAAATTGCTTTCTATCAGAGAAGAGCAGAAACGATTTAATGCTAAATTATTAGGCAATTATAGTGAACAACTGATTAACGATTTCAAAAAAGCTAAGCGCAGGCTTATCCTTTTAGATTATGATGGAACGCTTGTCCCGTTTGCAGGGCATCCTCAAATGGCTAAGCCAGGCGAGGAACTTTTAAAAATTCTCAGATTACTTTCAGAAGATCAAAAAACTGATATTGTTCTGATAAGTGGACGCGATAAAGATACGCTGCAAAACTGGTTTGGTACACTAAGTATAGGGTTGGTAGCAGAACATGGGATATGGATCAAGAAAAAGAATGAAAACTGGATAATGACGCAACCGCTAACGAGCGACTGGAAGTCTCGAATTATCCCCATACTTGAGATGTATGCTGACCACCTTCCCGGCGCGTTTGTCGAAGAGAAAGAATTTTCTATTGCATGGCATTATCGTGCGGCAGACCCTGAGCTTGGTTCTATTCGGGCAAAGGAACTTATGGATGATCTGGTGAATTTTACTGCCAATATAGATGTTCAGGTATTACAGGGGAGTAAAGTGGTCGAGGTTAGAAATGCAGGTGTTAATAAAGGTACAGCAGGTCTATACTGGATATCAAAAAATGACTTTGATTTTATAATGGCAATCGGAGATGATTGGACCGATGAGGATTTGTTTAAAGTTCTTCCAGAAAAATCTTATTCGATTAAAGTGGGGATGACTCCATCCCATGCCCGATTTAATTTACATAATTATAAGGAAGTCCAAAAGCTCATCGAAGATATAGTAAAATGATTTCATTTTTATGTTTATTCAAAAGTCGTCCCAATCGTAAACATGAGCGTGGTGGTAGGAGTGCTTCTCGGCGTACTCCTGTTAAAGGACGTATTGAACTTCAGGATTGCGGCAGGGATCGTTCTTGCGATAATGAGCATTTACCTCCTGACAAATTCAAGTTGAACCAAAATTCAAGGCTTGACCAGAATTAAAGCGGTATATTGAAAAGCGGTTCTTAACATCATAATGAGCCTACACAAAACTTAATAACTGGAAGGATAATTGAATTAATATTGGATGGATAATGAATGGATACAAAAACGGATAAGACCAACGGATAAGACCATTAGTGTGACAAGAAGCGCTACATTTTATCTAATTTTGACTTTTGTCGTTCTGGCGTCCATGTATTTCTTTGCCATGAGCGCCGCTCTGGTTGCTTATTTATCCATTATTCTGATTGCGTATGTTTTAAAAACGCGGGATTCTGGCTTCATATGGGGTATATCATGGAAATCCGGCTTCCTGTTCGGTCTTGTGCTGATTTCCTCGATATTTGTTCTCGAACTCGCGCTTGGCTGGATTAAACTTGAAGAATTGTATCCGGGCACAGTTTATATATTAATAAGCGCCGTGATTTTTGAGCTGCTTGTGTCAATAGGGGAAGAAATGTCTTTCAGGGGATACATCCTGCCCAACCTTATAGACAGCATCGGTCAACGCAATGCCGTTATTACCACATCCGTTCTTTTTGCAGGACTGCATATCCCTTCCATATTGATGCTGGGAATGGAAAAATTCAATGCAATAATCATGTTTGTCACAATAACCATGGCAGGGATCCTTCTGGCGCTCCTGTATCTCGCTGGTGGATTAAAGATGTCTTCGGGTTTTCATTTTTCATGGAACTTTTTCCAGTATCATATCTTCTCTCTAAGAGGCGGTTTTGGCATTTTTGGTCTCACGGCGGCAAACCCTGAATTTACAGGAGGTTTGGCTGGTCCTGAAGCAGGATTGCTCGGGCTTTTTGTACTTGTACTGGGGATATTAATACTCCTGGTTATGATACCACTCCGTAAAGAATAAATACCTTTATGCAATTGTGGAAGGCATTCATCACGATTGATTATTAAAAAGTAAAATATATTAATCTGTTATTCTCGGAGAAGAAAAATGAAGGAAATACGAATACATGGTCGCGGGGGACAGGGTTCCGTAACTGCGGCTGAACTTTTAGCGGTTGCTGCCTTTGAGGACGGGAAATACAGCCAGGCTTTTCCCGCCTTTGGCGTAGAGAGAAGAGGCGCCCCGGTAACCGCATTTGTACGCTTAAACGACAAACCAATACGATTGCGCAGCCAGATTTACGAACCGGATTACGTGATAGTCCAGGATGCTACACTTGTGGATGTTGTTAATGTTGCAGCGGGAGCAAAACCCGATGGGTTTATTCTTATTAACACTGAAAAAAGCCCCGAATCCTTCATCTTGAATACCAAAGCCCAGATAAAAACGCTTGATGCCACAAAACTGGCAATGGACATCATCGGGAAACCCATAGTCAATACCATCCTTGCAGGAGCGTTTGCCGGCGTTTCTGGCTTGATAAGACCAGAATCTATAAAAAATGCAGTTATGGAGCGGTTCCCCGGGAAAGTGGGGGAAAAGAACGCGGCGGCTATCCAGGCAGCGTATGACCTCATGGAGGCGCAGCGATGAAACTTGTTATTAAAACCGCAACGAAACCGGGAAGCACACGGGCAAATAAGACGGGAGCATGGCGTTCCTTCATGCCTGTTTTTGACCACAAGCTGTGCAGCAAATGCGGCATCTGCGCAATATATTGCCCCGAAGGTATTGTTTTTAAATTAGAGAACGGCTATTTCGAGCCTGATTATGAATATTGTAAAGGCTGCGGAATCTGCGCCAACGAATGCCCCAAGAAAGCAATAAAAATGGTGCTGGAGGGAAAATGAGGAAAAGTATGGTTGTAGTAGAGGGTTCTTATGCTGTAGCCCACGCTGTCAAAGTATGCAAACCCAACGTGATATCCGCTTATCCCATAACCCCGCAGACGCACATAGTAGAGGATTTGGCGCAGTTTGCAGCCGACGGTGAGATGAACTGCGAATACATGAACGTGGAATCCGAGTTCTCTGCCATCTCGGCGCTTATTGGAGCCAGCGCAGCAGGCGCGCGCACATATTCATCAACGACCTCGCAGGGACTTGCGCTGATGCATGAAGCCCTGTTCAACGCCTCAGGCATGAGACTGCCTATAGTCATGACAGTGGTAAACCGTGCGCTTTCGGCGCCCATCAATATCTGGAACGACCAGCAGGATTCAATTTCCCAGCGGGATACTGGCTGGATACAACTTTATGCCGAGGATGTCCAGGAAGCCGCGGATATGACCCCGCAGCTTTATAAACTCGCTGAAAATGAGGATATTTTGCTTCCTGCAATGTCGTGCATGGACGGTTTCATCCTCTCGCATGTTTATGAACCTGTTATTTTGCTTGAGCAGAGCCTCACTGATGAATTCCTTCCAGCCTATAATCCCGAGTTTGTGCTTGACCCCAAAAATCCAATGTCTTTCGGGGCTTTTGCAGACCCGAGCACGTACACGGAATTCCGGTACAAACAGGAAAAAGCCATGGGTGTTGCATTAGGTAAAATCGAAGAGATAGCCAACGAATTCAAGGATATATACGGAAGATATTATGGCGGTCTTATAGACGGCTATGTGCTTGATGATGCCGAAATTGTCATAATGGCTATGGGTTCTGTCATAGGTACTATCAAGGACACAATAGACGTGCTTCGAAGCGAAGGGGAAAGCGTGGGTCTTCTCAAGGTAAGGTCGTTCAGACCATTCCCGAGAGATGCCATTCGCGCGGCTTTGAAAAACGCCAAAGTTGTAATAACCCTTGATAAGAATATTTCAATCGGTAAAAACGAAGGCGCCCTTTGTACAGAGGTCAAGGCGTGCCTTTATAACACAGATACCAGGGTTCCGGTCATTGGCTTCATGCTCGGGCATGGAGGACGCGATATTCCTATTAGTATGATTAAGAAGCTCATCAACAAAGCAAAGTTAGTGGAAAAAGGGATATTTGTCGAAAGCGAATACGCAGACCTGCGGGAGGATTTAGCATGAGCCTCCTGAAACCAGGTCACCGCGGATGTGCGGGATGCTGCGACGCGCTTGCAGGAAAGTTCGTGCTTGATGCCATAGGCGAGGATTGCATAGTTGTCAGCCCGACAGGCTGTCTTGAGGTATTCACCACGCCTTACCCGGAATCAGCCTGGGGCGTGCCCTGGATACATTCGCTGTTTGAAAATGCGGCGGCTGTTGCTTCGGGCGTGGAAGCGGCTCTCAAGTCGCTCGGGAAAAAGAACAACACTAAAGTAATTGCTATCGGCGGCGATGGCGCTACACTGGACATTGGTTTGCAGGCAATCTCCGGCGCATTTGAGCGCGGGCATGATTTCACTTATATCTGCGTGGATAACGAGGCGTACATGAATACGGGCATCCAGAGAAGCGGCGCAACGCCCTTGTACGCAAGCACTACCACAAGCCCTGCTGGTAAGGTCTCATTCGGTAACCCGCTGCACAAGAAGAACATGCCTGCAATAATAGCGGCGCACGGCTCGCCATACGTGGCGACGGCATCTATCGCGTACGCGCCTGATATGATGAAAAAGGTGAAGAAAGCAACTGAGATAAAAGGACCTACGTATGTGCATGTTCATGCGCCCTGCTGTACTGGATGGAAGTTTGAGAGTTCAAAGACCATCGAAGTGGGAAGGCTTGCTGTGGAGACTGCTCTGTGGCCGCTGTATGAGATGGAGAACGGCGTTGTTACAAACGTGAGGAAGCTTAAGAACAGGAAGCCTGTTGAGGAGTATCTCAAGATGCAGGGGAGGTTCAAGCACCTCTTTACGATGGAAGGCGGACTTGAGGAGATTAAGAAGATTCAGGCGATTGCGGACTGGAATGTGAAGCACTTCGGGCTGGAGTGAGGGCGCTATTTTCGTTCTAACTTATTAATAGCTTCATTTAGTTTCTTTAAGGATTCCTCCGCCTCCTGATAAATACCTTCGAGTTTATGTTCTTTTGCTGTTTTTAGAACTAATTCAAGGTATAAAACTGCATTTTTTATTGCGCTTTTAAAGTTTCGTTTAGCTGCAGCCATTCCAATTACTTCGAGGGACTTTACTACCTGCCATGTTACTAGTGGTTTTTGCTCCGCAGTTGTTATACCAATCGCTCCAAGGGAAAATGCTACTTGCTTAGACACATCATCAAATTCTTGTTCTGTTGCAGCTATTCCAACTTTTTCGAGAGCAGACACTACTTGATACGCTGCTTCAAGTTCCTGTTTTGCAGCGACTATTCCAACCCTTCCAAGTAAAGATGCCACCAGCTTTGTTATTACTTCAAGTTTTTGGTTTGCTGCCGCTATTCCAATTCCACTAAGTGATTCTGCTACATGTTGCGTTGCATCTTCGAGTTCTTGTTCTGCGACTGCTATTCCAATATTTTCAAATTGCTGTGTTACCTTTAATGCTACTGCTTCGAGTTTATTTTCGACAGATGCAATTCCAATCCATCCGAGGGAAACTGCTGCCTGCTGTGTAGCACCGCCGAGTTTTCTCACTGCCGCTGCTATTCCAACCAATCCAAGGAACTCTGCTGCCCATGATGCTGCATTTTCGAGCTTATATTCAGCCGACACCTTTCCAATATTCCCAAGGGATATTACCACTCGCCGTGTTGCATCTTCGAGTTTGTACTCAGCAGCAACCTTTCCAATTTCTTCAAGGGATAATTCTATCTGCAATGTTGCACTTTGAAGCCTATGTTCAATTGCAGTTATTCCATTTTTATGCACATTATATATTACTTCCAGAGTTGAGTCCTCATCATTTTTACTTGCAGCCAGTTTTCCCATTCGGGTTAAATGAGGAAAAATATGTTTTGATATTTTTTCTTCTTCATCCCTAGTCTGAATCTCATTTGCGAATATTATGTTAGTACGTTCACCGATTGTTTTCAGTCCCTCTCTCACTGTCTCGTAGTCGTATTTATCCAATGAACCACGCACAATGTCAATAATTGGCTGAATCGGGCTGTCTTGTCTTTTTTCGAGAGAGTATAGAATATTTTCTTTTGTTATTCCTTTTGCAAGCATGTTGATTACTGTGGAAGGCTTCAACAAATCAAGCGTCTTCCAAATATAAGGCACAAGCGCCACATACGCAAAAACCCCAAGATAATAAGAAAATGCGATATGCCCTTCAAGATTCGACAAACTATTCACCTGCGGATTCGCCTTCTCAATCATCTTCAGCACACCCAGCCCATAAAAAATCGCAACACCATAAATCCCCATAAGAATCCACAAATCCGGCGTCCTCCTGAACACCTCAATCACCCTCGCCGAATACGACTGCGCCGCAAGCTGGACGGCAACTAAACTCAACGTCACCACAAGCGCCACGATTGCAGCCTCGCCCTGCACGAGCGCGCTGAGCATGTATCTGGCGCTGTCCACGTCGGTGTGCAGGACGTTATCAGAAAGGACAAAACTAAAGGCAAAATATCCAATTATGAAAGGAAAGAAGTAGAAGGCTATGCCATACAACCAGTTTTTCAATAACGGCTTGTAAGACTCATTTATCTTCATATCAACGAAATAAAACAGTTTCAAAGATTTATAAAACTATTGAAAAGATTGATGTGCTATATAGTCAATATTAAGATAGAAGCATAATTATGGATGTTCTTGCAATCGTTAAGAAAAATAAGACTTTCCTGAAAGAAAGGTTTGGAGTCAAAAAAATTGGAGTTTTCGGCTCAATGGCAAGGGGAGAGGCTAAGGAGGAAAGCGATGTTGACGTGCTGGTTGAGTTTGAGAGCACCAAAAAAAGCTTTGACAATTTTATGGAACTGAGCTTCTTCCTTGAAGACCTTTTTGGAAAAAATGTTGATTTAATCACCACCAGCGGGTTGGACAAGTATATTCGCCCCTATGTGGAGAGAGAGGTTGTCTGGTGTGAAAAGTGATGAAGTTTTTATAAAACATATTCTCGATGAAATTGGATTTCTAAAGGCGCAAAGCGAGAATTTAGAGCTTGAAGACCTCATGAAAAATGAAGTTTTGAAAAGGGCTTTTCCAAGAAGCATAGAAATTATCGGCGAGGCAGCTAAAAACATTTCCGATCCCTTAAAAGAAAAATACCCTGAGATTGAATGGAAGAAAATTGTAGGAATGAGGGACAAATTGATACATGCATATTTCGGAATTAGCTGGGATATCGTCTGGGACGTTGTAAAAAATAAGCTTCCCGAGATAGAAAAAAGCGTCAAAACCCTAAACGAAAAAGAATTTGGCGCAAGATAATAGCATTAAACTCACCCGACACTATCCAGCGCCTGCCCCAAATCCCCGATAACATCATCCACATCCTCAATCCCCACAGACAGGCGCACAAGCTCGTCCACTATGCCGTATTTAATCCTCTTCTCGCGAGGAACAACAGCATGCGTCATTGTTGCAGGATGCTGGACAAGCGTCCCGGTTTCGCCAAGGCTGACTGCAAGGGTGCACAACTCCAGGGCATTCAGGAATAAAGGTACATCGTTAGCATCTTTCAGCAAGAAGGCTATCATGCCGCCTGCGCCGCTCATCTGTTTTCGTGCGAGGTCGTACTGGGGGAAATCGGTAAGTCCCGGATAATCGACCTTACCCACTTTTTCATGCTCTTTTAGGTATTTTGCCACTGCCATTGCATTTTCATTATGCCTGTCCATACGTACCGGGAGCGTTTTAATCCCGCGGATGATAAGCCATGCTGAAAACGGACTCATTGCCCCGCCCATGTTTTTTGCCGTGTGCCTTGCCTGTTTTATGAAATCAGAAGTACCCACAATGACGCCGCCGAGCGTATCGCCGTGACCATTGAGGTATTTCGTGGCGCTGTGCAAAACCACATCGGCGCCGAGTGAGAGCGGCTGCTGGAAATACGGTGTCATGAAAGTGTTATCTACCATCACTGTAGCGCCATTCTCATGTGCAATATCGCATACAGCTTTTATGTCGGTAAGTTTCATCGTCGGATTCGCAGGCGTCTCAAAAAACACAAGTTTTGTTTTGGGGCGAAAAGCTGCTTCTACATTGCCGATATCCGAGGTATCAATGAAACTCACATCCACCCCGAACTTTTTTAGGTCAACGAACAGGTCGTATGTGCTTCCGTATATCACCTCGTCGGCAATGATATGGTCACCGCCTTTGACAGACGTGAAAACCGCAGCGCTGATGGCAGCCATCCCGGTTGCCTGAGCAAGCGCAGCCTCGCCGCCCTCGATGTCTGCCATTTTTTCTTCAAGCACTTCTGTCGTTGGGTTCAAGCCGCGGGAATACACATACCCCTTTTCCTTCCCAGCCATTACACTTGCTGCGTGGGTAGCGCTTTTAAACTTGAATGGCGCGGTCTGGTATATGGGGGTTACGACCGCCCCGGTTTCCTCTGGTCTTTCTCCTGCATGGATTGCGCGTGTGGAGAAGCCGGATTTTTTGAGGTTCATATGTGAATATATACGAAGGAAGGTATATGTGTGTTATTGTTGGAATAACATGAAGCGTATGGAAAAGAAATTAAAATTTTTCTTCGATAAAAAAGGAGATGTCCTTGATATTGCCATAGGTAAGCCCAAAGAAGCAATTTCCAAAGAGATAGGCAATGATATTGTCGTGCGAATTGACCCAAAGACGAATGAGATTGTGGGATTCACTATTTTAAATTTTGAGAAGCGATTTGAGCATGGGAATAAATCGGAAACGCTGCCGATAACTGCGACTTTTGCTCAGATTGAGGGAATAGAAGCGGAAGGGTAATTAAGTCGTATACATCGCATTAATCTTCACATAATCATACGTCAAATCGCAGCCCCACGCAGTCGCCTCGCAGTCCCCAAGACCAAGCGCCACCTCAATAACAATCTCCTTGCTTTCCATAATGCTCTTTAGCGCCTCAAGCTTTCCCTCCACAATCCTGCCACAATCAACAAGCACAACCTCATTTTTATTATCCGAGAACTTCAGCGAAATCTTATCCTGCTCAACTTCTGCGCCCGAATACCCTGCCGCAGCCACAACCCTTCCCCAGTTCGGGTCTTTCCCGAATATCGCAGTCTTCACAAGCGGCGAGCGCACGATGGCTTTCGCTGCGAGTCTTGCATCTTCTCTGCTTTTCGCGCCTGTTACTCTGGCTTCAATCAATTTCGTTGCGCCCTCGCCGTCCCTGGCTATCATCTTAGCAAGACTGGTGCACACAAGCTCAAGCCCTTTCTGGAATCTATCTTCTTTACATTCCCGATAACCCGTAGCCGTTATTAGCGCCATGTCATTAGTACTCGTGTCCCCGTCCACAACCACCATGTTAAAACTTTTATCCACGGCTTTTTTCAAGCAGCGGCTCAATTTCTTTTTAGACAAGTGTGCATCCGTATATAAAAAAACAAGCATCGTTCCCATATTGGGCGCAATCATCCCCGAGCCTTTAGCAATCCCGCCGATACGAACACAATTTTCAAGTTCAACAGCCGCTTCTTTCATGAAAGTGTCCGTGGTCATAATCGCCCTGGCACAGGCTTTGCTTGCTTCCTTATTTCTGGAAAGACCGTTTAGCACTTCATCAAGATGCCCCCCTATCCATTCTTTATCCAGATAGCGCCCGATTATCCCTGTTGATGCTACTCCGATTTCATCAGGTTCACAGTTGAGCGTTTTTGCCAGTATCTGTGCCATCCACAGCGCATCAACCAACCCTTTTTCACCTGTAAATGCATTTGCACACCCGCTATTGGCTATCACCGCTTTCAAGTCTCCCTTCAAAAGAGCTTCCTGCGTGATGGTAAGGGGAGCGGCAATCACCTTATTTCGCGTGAAAACCCCTGCTGTCGCAAGATTTTTGGCATCAATGGTAATTATCGCAAGACCATTCTTCCCCTGCTTGATTCCGTTCGCCTTCACTCCTTTTACAGAACAGATGCCGCCATCTATGACTTTCATAAAGGGTTACGCCTCAGAAAGACCTTTTATTATGTCGCTTCTTGCCACGATTCCCACAAGTTTGCCGTTATCAATGACAGGCAGCCTGTTGACTTTATGTTTGACCATCGCGGTGGATGCATCTTCCAGGCTATCATCAGGGGAAATAGAGTGAACAGTTTTCGCCATAATGTCCCTTACAGGACGCAGCTTCAGGTTTTCAAGGGCTTTTTTTGTCTCTTCAAGCCTCACAAGATTCCGTATTGGGATTTCGATTATCTCAAGCGGGCTGGGAAGCCAAAGCTCATTTGAAAACTCGGGAGCCTTAAACAACTTTATTAAATCAGTTTCAGAAACAAGCCCCACAACCTTTCCTTTTTCAACAACAGGCAAGCCGCTGATATGGTTTTCCCGAAACAGCTTTGAAAGATGGCTCAACGAGTCATCAGGCTTGCAGGTAATCACATCCTTGTTCATCACTTCTTTTATTTTCATATTTTCACCTCACGGAGCTAATCCGGGCGTCCAGAGACCCGTGGTCTCATCCAGCCCGAACATCAGGTTCATGTTCTGGATTGCCTGACCTGAAGCTCCTTTTACAAGATTGTCTATTGCAGATATAACAACTATCCTGTCGCTGCCTCTGTCAATCTCAAAACCTATATCGCAGAAATTCGAGCCGCGCACGCTGCCCAGCATGGGTATGCCTTTTATCAGCCTGATAAATGGTTTATCCTGATAGAAGTTCCGATAAATTTCGCTAACTTCCTCCTCGCTCATTTCCTTTTTCACGAAAATATGCGCAGTGGTCAGGATACCGCGCACTGAGGGAATAACGTGCGGCGTAAAGCTGATGCTCTTCAGATTGCTGTCAAGCCGCATGAGTTCCTGTGCTATC
The DNA here is from genome assembly GCA_023249275.1 of Candidatus Methanoperedens sp. Classification (GTDB taxonomy): domain Archaea; phylum Halobacteriota; class Methanosarcinia; order Methanosarcinales; family Methanoperedenaceae; genus Methanoperedens. The sequence continues at coordinate 14,044 of JAHFCV010000004.1, read as the reverse complement.
TCGGCGCGGTGGCGATGGGTTGTAAGTTTATACGCCTGTATATTCTCAGCCATGTTGGGATAATGGGAAACCGATGTGGGTTCAGTTCCGGCGCCTGAAATGCCGCTTTTTGAATCAAAGACCGCGCGCTCAATAACCCCGGCTTTCGCCAGCGGCGCTGCGGCAAGGGAAGCTCCTGTGGGATAACACCCAGGGTTTGCGATAAAGACCTGTTCAGCCACTTCAGGATGTAATTCAGGTATGCCGTACACAGCGGTGCGGGGGTCAGTATGTTTCATCTTGTAGGTTTTTTCAAAAACACCTGTCTTTAAGCGATAATCTGCGCTCAAATCAATGACTTTTACGCCTGCCTCAAGAAGCTCTGGCATGACCTGCATGACAGTACCGTGAGGTACGGCTGTGAACACAATATCGCACCGCGAGGCGACTTCTTCAGGCTTCAGGTCTTCAAATTCCATGTCACATATTTTCCGAAGATGGGTATGCGTATCGCTGACTTTTTGTCCTTTCCTGCTGCGTGAAGTTACTGCTGTGATTCTTGCTTCAGGGTGCTGTGAAAGCAAGCGCAGCAGCTCGCCGCCTGTATATCCAGAGCCTCCGATGATTCCAATGTCCATATAGTTCCTACATGTTCGGATAAATAATGATACTTTCGTTTGCAGAAACTCCCCCGCAGATGCCAGAAGCCTCGCCCATTATATTTCCACCTGTAAAGAAAAGATGAGATTCACAGGAGCAGTCGCTGCATCCAAAACCAGGTACGGCTGATGAATATTCACCTAGGAGCTTTGCCACAACGCATTCTATGTCTTCATCAGTTGGCGAAAAAACCGCGCAAATTACTTCAGAGTGAGGCAGGAGATAATCGATATGCCATTTTCTGGTGGTGTTTTTGCGTCGTGCTACGTTGAAATGTCTTGTTACGCGTTTAATACCTGCGCTGCCCTGGGCTGAGCCCACATAAGAATAGTATCCTCTCCTGAAATGAAGCCTGCCCAGTTTTCCTACGCGGATGTCTTTAGTCTCATTTAGCCTGAGAATCAGGACATATACTCCTTTCATGGTTGCTAAATAAAATTATAACATCAAAGCTTTATGTGATAAAAATCATTTGGGCGCAGGTGCGGAGGTCGCCCAGCCCGGTCAAAGGCGCAGGATTTAGGGTCCTGTCTCGCAGGAGTTCGTGGGTTCGAATCCCACCCTCCGCATGCTTATTCAGTGGCAGGGATAGAGAACGGGTCAGAGATATGCTATTCAAACCCTGCGCATTGGCAAGGGTAAGAATATACTTCGGATAGTAAACTACTTAAGGTATTGAAATCAATCTTATTTTTGATGACAGGTTATGAATATCTCATGAAAACGTACCCGCAATGGTACACTGAGTCTCCAATGATTACATGGATAAGATTGGTCCTGCTAATCGCATTCTTTTTGATAATACCCTATATTTATGTGAACTGCATTGAGGCGCGCCTTACAATTTTCTTGCAAAAGGTCAGAGGGAAAATCTCTTTTAAGTATAGTGGGATATTGCAGAGAGTCAGACCGCACTAATGAAGCTTAACTTACTTTCTTTTTACATTCAATTTTCCTTGTCGTGAGAAGCATCAGGCAGATTATAAACCTGCTGTTTGCATAAACTATCGGCACTCTGTAATCTGGATATATGTCGCCACATCCCCCCGCCGCACACGCGCATACTCGTTCCTTTAAATATCATGAAGTAAGAATTATTCTATGTTCAGGTCAAAACACCCCAGGGACATATTCAATGAGATTAAGTGGAGATTCGACTTCAGCAAGTGTAAAGTCTATTACATCCACAGGGGTGCGCCAGGGAATGTCAAGATAGTATCGGGAAGCGCTATCAAAAATATTGACAGGTCATTTTTGATCCTTGAAGGTATTGTGGACGACGTGTACATACCCTACCACAGGATATTCAGGATAGAGTTTGATAACCAGATAATATTTGAACGCCCCAAGAAGCAAAACCCGGGACATGCAGTTCAGGATAAAAACGTGCAGGAAAGAAACCAAAACATTTAAACCGATATAGAACCCTATTTAGCCTTGGTGATTATGTAATGGATGCTAAAGATTCAAAGGTTCCTATTTATATAGCAATTCTGGTTGCAGTCATACTTATCGCAGCAGGCGGTTATTTTGTCCTGGGCGGTTCGTCAAAACTGTCAAAAACTACAACAGAGACGCCCGTGGCAACATCTGAAAAACCTGTAGCGACATCTGAAAAAACAACATCAGCGACTTCTAAAGAAACGCCGGGAAAAACCGCTGCATCACCCGCGGGAACACCCGTTGTTGCAACCGCGCCTGCAAAAATTGAGACAATAAAATGCGAATTATGTCATAAAGACCCGCAGGATCTCAAACCTCACGTCAATGGCGGCAAACTATGTATAAACTGCCACGGCAGCCAGGTTCACAATATCCACATCGGACCGGGCACCGTAGGTCTGAGCTGCGACCTCTGCCACGGCTTCCCGCCAAAGGTTCCGACAGTACAAAAAGGAGAGGGACCGGGCACTTATTCAGTGTGCGAAAGATGCCATGCCGCCCCACCTGATTCACTCAAACCCAGTAACGGCAACCTGATAGTAGTTCACCTGTCAAGAGGCAAATACTGTACAAACTGCCACGGAACCGACATCGGCGCCATCCATATGGCAGCACTTACCAATGCGAGTAAAAAATAAGTAAAAGGGTTAACGCCCTTTTATTTTTATATTTGCTTTCAGGTTCAGAATGAATAAATTAGAACCAAGCGATAGATTGTTTGCAGGAGTGGTTTTAATAGTCATAGGACTCGTGGGTCTGGTGTATAGATTAACCGGCTATGGCATGGTAATCGGTGATATTAGGACAGGCTCTATGTTTTTCGGGGGGGGCTATTCCCTGCTTTCCCTGATTATCAGCGCACTTTTCATAATTGTCGTATTATTGGGGATATACATCGTATATGATACGATTAAAAAAGATGTAAGAACTTAATAAATTTATGACATCTTTTGAGGATTTTGCAAAAGTATGCAACAGGATTGAAGGCATTTCCGGCTCACTTGAAATGACATCGGTTGTGGCAGAATTCCTAAAACTTGTGAGTGATGAAGAGCTTGAGATTGCAGCCCGTTTTATTATGGGACATGTGTTTCCTGTCTGGAGCAAAGAGGAACTCGGGATTGGACCCGGGCTTTTGTATTCCGCCGTTTCAAAAACATCGTCGCTCCCTGTTAAACAGGTAGAAAAATTTGTCAAGGATACCGGGGATATTGGCAGCGCTGCCGAAAAAGCAATCGCGACAGGCAAAACCCATTTGGGTTTTTTTTCTGAAGGAGAACTTTCCATTGAAGATGTGTACTTGCGATTCCGAAAGATTGCGGAGCTGACCGGAAAAGGGTCGCAGGATGCAAAAATAAAGAATCTCCAGTACCTCTTTGGAGCGGCAAAGCCTGCGGAAATTGTTTATCTTGTGCGTTTATCAATTGAAGAATTACGTATCGGGGTCGGCGAAGGAATCGTAAGAGATGCAATCGCAGAGGCTTTTAATGTCTCAACCGACCTGGTTGAGCGCGGGTATATGCTTACAAATGATTTCGGGCTTGTCGCATATACTGCAAAAAAAGAAGGGGGACAGGGACTCGAAAAACTCGGCGTGGAAATTAACAGACCATTAAAGATGATGCTGGCGCAGATTGCTTCTGGCATAAATGAGTCTGTGAAAGAAATGGGAACGGTAGCAGTGGAATGGAAATTTGACGGGGCGCGCGTCCAGGTACATAAGGAAGATAACGATGTAACCATATATTCACGTCGGCTTGAAGACGTTACGTCTTCGTTACCTGACCTTGTAAAATCCATAAAATCCCATGTTTTGGCAAAAAACGCCATTCTTGATGGGGAAGCTGTGGCTATAGGCAGGGATAAAAGACCTATGGCGTTCCAGGAGATACTGCGGCGCTTTCGGAGAAAATACGATATCACCGCTACGGCGATTGAAATTCCTTTGTACCTTAACCTTTTTGATATACTGTATTTAAACGGTGAAAGCCTTATTGATGCACCATTAATCCAGCGCAGGAAAAAACTTGAGCAGGTATGCGACAAGAGCATTCTTGCAAAGCAAACCATAACTGATAATACGGAAACTGTGGAAACGATATATAAGGAAGCTCTTGCGGCTGGGCATGAAGGGGTAATGCTCAAAAATCCTGAATCTTTTTATACCCCTGGAAAACGCGGAAAGAACTGGCTTAAATTAAAACCCATCATGGAAACGCTCGATCTCGTTGTTATCGGGGGGGACTGGGGCGAAGGAAGAAGAGCCAGTCTTTTTGGATCCTATTTACTGGCATGCCGCGAGCCTGACACTGACAGGTTACTTTCTATCGGGAGAGTAGCAACCGGTATAACGGATGAGCAACTGGAAGAGCTGACGAATTTATTCAAAGAACTGGTGATTTCAGAAAGCGGCACAGAGGTGGAATTTGAGCCAAAAATTGTATTTGAGGTGGGTTTTGAGGAAATCCAGAAAAGCCCGAACTACGATTCTGGATACGCACTCCGCTTTCCCAGGCTTGTTAATGTGAGAAGCGATAAATCAGTAGAGGATGCAGATTCAATAGAACGGGTTGAACAGCTTTATATCGGGCAAAAAGGAAGATGAAAATGACCGAAAACTATTTAGGCAAAACATGCCTATATTTATGTGTTCGTTAAATAACGAACAAGACAGGTGGGTTCATTTTTAAACGATACCACCCCCCACTCCTCAATCCGCCTGTCTTAACCCTCATTTTCAAGACTATAAACCCATTGGGATAGGGGAGCACATAGCTCTGGCTCACATTCAAGCGCACAGCCGGTGCATGGGGAAAAAAATTTCCCGACCAGTAATAACTTGAAATTTTTAGTCGGTACTTCTTTTTTCCCGATGAATTTAATAAGGTAGGTTTTTGAACCTTTCGCAGTTTCCTGCTCCCTGCTAATTTTGCCTTCTTTTTCCAGTTTGGCAAGAATCCTGGAACATTTACTGCTATCTATTTTAGCCGTTTTCCAGAGTTCGCTTTGCAGGATTCCTTTTTTTTTGGACTTTATTAATTTAAGAATCTTCTCTTCAATATCCATTCTACTCCCCTACAGGACATAACATGATTATGTTATTGCCCCTTAATACGACAGAACCCAAAGAACGCGATTTAACACCGTCTGCAATTTCATAGGTCTCTACAAGGTGAAGATTCATATACTCATCTGCGCTTTCGAGTTTGCCTTCAAGAGTATGCTTATCACCTTTCATTTCAACCTGTACGACTGAACCTATCAATGTCTGAACCTTTTTTGTTGGAAACAAGATTTCTCCTCTGCTTTTATTTATCCTTCATTTATTTTCGTTAGTACTTCAATTTTTGGGTGACAATTCCTTCACGTTAAGGATTTTTTGCGGGTGATTGAGTATCCTTATTCCTTCAAGTTTGCTCAAAATCCTCACATTCTTTGAATCCACATCGCGGACTTTAAGCTTTGCCAGCCCGCCTCTTATCGCCCCGTAGCTGCAAAGCCTGACGCATAAGCCGCATCCGTCGCACTTTAAGAGATCTATCTGGTCTGAAATTGCATGTCGCGTGCATTGCAGGGCTGGAGGGCATATCTCGCATCTCATACAAATCTCCCGGTCTATAAAATACGGCATTTTCGATTCGAGCTTCCCTGCAATATCCACAGGCACAATAAAAACCGGAATACCTCCTTTCACCGCCTGCGCCACTGCATTGGTAACAAGGGTATCGGCTATGCCGCAGGCGAGCTTTGCAGTCGTGTTGGAGGTTGCGGGGCTTATTACAAGGGCATTGTATTTTTGGAGGAGGAATCTTCCGGTTTTTGGGAAACTTGATCCCTGCTCGCGTTCGTAAAAACATTCTTCAAGGTAGCCGCCGCCTGAGATGCCTGAAAGCTCGTCTGCCAGCCCGTACATCCGCACCACCTCTTCACCGGCGCGCGATAAAAATGTGGTGACTTTCAGTTCTGGATTTTTTTGTTTAAGTTCTTTAAATACATCAAAACTCTCACGCAGGAAGTGTCCGGCGCCCGTGATGCCCCATGCGAGATTCATGTTATGACCTCATAAGCAGTATTAACATCCTTTAACCACATCATAAGCTTTTGGGTATAGTACGCCTTAAACACATATAGAGTTTGGGTTTTGGAGAGCTTTGCACTTAAAGCCTATTGATTGAATCTTTATAGAAGAGTTAATTTTTGCTTATTTTTCTATAGGTTCAATTAATTTAAACGCATCAACATCTACCAGCCCCTTATCCGTTATCTTGAGGGACGGAATCACAGGCAACGAAAGAAACGACATCTGTATAAATGGCGCATCAAGCCTGCACCCCATCTCCCTGACTGTACTGTGAAGTTCTTTTAGTTTTTTATCCACGTCGTGCGCGCTTTCGGTGCTGAGAATACCTGCAAAATGAAGAGGGAGACAATCTATTACCCTGTCTTTTGCTATCACTATTCCTCCCTGCAGTTCCCTGAGCTTATTCGCACATAACGCCATGTCTTCAAAATTCGTGCCTATAAGAATAACATTATGCGAGTCGTGCGCAATGCTCTGCCCTACTGCGCCTTTTTTCATGTTAAAGCCCCGCACAAAACCCCTGCTTATGTTCCCCGATTTTCCGTGCCGTTCTATCACGGCGACTGCAAGAATGTCGCGTTCTATGTCAGGCAGGATGGTTTGCCCGTCGGTTTTTAATTCCTCAATCCTTCTTCCTGTAATAAGCTTGCCAGGGATGACTTCTATTATATGAACAGATACTATCTTTTTCTCAGAGCTAAGTTTCAGGTCATTTGAGCTTATTTTTTTGTATTTCACCGTTCTGAAAACATATTTTGGATATTCTATTCCCGTTATTTTCGGGTTTATCCTGCCGCATATTATCACTTTTTTGATCCGAAAAGCCTGCAAATCATCAAGTATTACCAGGTTCGCCCGCCTGCCAATGCTTATTGAGCCTGCAAGCTGGTCTATCCTGAAATGGCGTGCCGTGTTGATGGTAGCCATGGAAATCGCCTGGACTGGCTCTATCCCGAACCTGATAGCGTCTCTCACAATCACGTCCATGTGTCCTTTTATAAGGTCTGCCGGCTGTTTATCATCGGTCACAAAGAAAAAGTTCTCAAGGGATATCCTGTCGCGAACCAATCCGGGTATGAATTCCGCAAGGCTCTTTGCAGCCGACCCTTCACGAAGCATTATTTTCATACCGAGGCGCGCCTTTTCAAGCGCTTCATCGTATGTTAAGGACTCGTGGTCGCTTGAGATACCGGCGCTCATGTACCCGAACAGTTCCCTGCCTCGCATGCCCGGACAATGACCGTCCACGACGAGTTTTCTTTCAAGAGCGGCTGCAATCATTGCAAGTTTCTCAGGATTCCCGCTCAGAACCCCTGGGTAATCCATCACTTCACCAAGCCCTACCACGAATTTCTTATCCAGGAACTTTTTAATCACGGCAAGACCAATCTTAGCGCCTGATGTTTCAAGATGCGAAGATGGCACGCATGATGATAACATGACAAAAACATCCATCGGGAGCTTCATTGCCTCACGCAGCACAAGCCTGATACCTCTTATACCCAGAATATTGGCAATCTCATGCGGGTCAATAACAATACCGGTTGTACCGTGCATGATGGAATGTTTTACAAATTGCGTGAGAGTTATCATGCTTGACTCAAAATGCACATGCCCGTCAATCAAACCCGGACATACATGAGCGTTTTTTATATCAAGTATCTCTGTTTTTCCGCCTGTCAGTTCATCCACATCGCCTATGCCGGCGATGAAACCTGAACTTATTGCTATATCGCCTTTCGTAATCTCTTTTGTGTTAACGTTTACAATCCTGCAATTTTTTAATACCAGGTCGGCTTTTATTTTGCCTTCCCCTGCAAACACTTTCTCCCTCAAAGACATAATATATGATTGTCCTGCATTAATAAAAAAGTTCGCTGCACACAGCTACAGTATGTTATGGAGTTGTCAGCAACTTTTTTCTTGCTTGTTTAGCACCCACATGATGAAAATCACGAATGGCACAAATAAACAAATCACACGAATATCAGGAGGTGGATGTATTTTTGATAATATAGTTATCCACCGGGATTCTCATCAACTTTGGCTCACCACGCGTGTTGAGCACTTACGCATCGTAAACTAACCTGCGTGTATTTGTGTCATTCGTAAATTCGTGAAATTTGTGATAAAAGCCTCATACAAGCACTAAACAAGTACCAAAATAAGTATTGTGTCTGGCGCCGAGGTAGGGATTTGAACCCTAGCTTACCAGAAGGTAAAACAGGTCTCGAGCCTGCCGCGTTAGTCCGCTCTGCCACCTCGGCACGAATATGTTTTAATATAGTTTGTTAGCTATTAACCTGACGCTGTAAAGGTTTACTACCCTTTATTTTTTCCCTTTTCAGAGTGAACCTTACTCCACTTTTTACTCAGTTCATATTCCGAGTTCAAATACCTTCCTCCACATCATCTTCACTATTTCTCAAAAACAATCATGCTACAAAACTCCGCTCCCAAAACCTTAATAAATCCAATGTCCTATATAAATACAAAAAGGAGATAAAGAATGGCAAATCTTCAGGCAGAAGGAGAATTTATCACATGGGCAGTCAGGGGTATTACAATCCTTCTTATGATTATAGCATCTTCACTGGCTATAAAGAAAAATAAAACTATTGCCCTGGGTATCGTGATTATGGGAAATCTGGCTGCTTTTTATTTTACTCGTTCTCCTCTGCTGTGCTGGATAATTTCAATTGCCTGCATTATATGGATTAATTCAATGAACAGCGCTGAGCAAATTAAACAAGATACTCCGAAAAAGAAGGTGAAAGCTGGAAATATAATAGGGATTATTATAGGAATAGGGCTTGTAGCAGCGCCTTTAATAGGATATCTAAGGCAAGAGGCTTCATTAAAAGATCCCACAAATCAGGGCTTGGCTATTTTGTTTGCAGTGATTGGAGCTTTTATGATAATAAACAATCTTTTTAAGCTATTTGAAAATGGAGAAGCTTCTTCTCCTGCTCCTGTTCCTGCTCCTGTAATAGCGCCCCCTGAGCCAAAAACTGAAGCTGAAGATATTAAAGACAAAGTAAGATGCAGATTCTGCGACAAGCTGTACAGCGCAGAATATAACGGCTGCCCCTACTGCAAACAGAAATAAAATCGAGGATAATGATGGCTTTTGCAACCAATGCAGCGCGCCACTCGATGCTAAAGCTAACTGTTATAGTTTCAGGTTAATTAACTATTAACCTTTGGAAAAAGGATTTACGATAATGCAATTATGGTTATTCAGGTGATTCATGAGACTTGACTCTTATCTTGTCGGGATAGGCAATTTCGCCTCGCGGGGGCGCGCAAAACGCGCTGTTCTTGAAGGGTACGTGAAAGTTAATGACAAAATTATCACCAAACCATCGTATGATGTTGCATACTCCGACAAAATTGAAATAACAGAAGGTCTTGATAAACCCGCAGGCTACTGGAAACTTAAAGAAATCCAGGAAAAAACCAATCTTATCAAAAACGGGGATATCGTGCTGGACATAGGTTCAAGCGCGGGCGGGTTTCTCCTCTTTGCATCCGGGATAGCATTTCATGTCCATGGCATCGAATTCAGCCGGGAGTTTCGCCCCGAACTCAAAAAACTCGCTCATGAACATCCCAATATTACAGTAGAATTCGGGGACGCGTTTACAATGTCTTTTGAAAGCGGGAAATTTGATGTTTTGCTCATGGACATCACTGCAAGCCCATTATCGTCCATAAAGGCGCTTGAGAACATACTTACCGCATTAAAAAGCAGTGGCATGCTCCTGCAGGTATTGAAATTGCCAAAAGATAGGGAGAGAGAACCTATCCTGAAGAAACTGTCCTCCCTTGGATTGGAAATTATCCGGATTATCGAACCTGAAAAAAAAGAAGCTTATATAATAGCCAGGAAGTTGTAATTGATTGTAATGGAACAATTTGATTTTGATTTGGAACGTGTATTTAAAATCATAAAAACTAAAAACTGCAAGAAAGTCGGGCTGCAACTTCCTGAAGGTTTTAAGAGGCAGGCAATGGATATTGCCAGGAATATCGAACAGAAAACACAGGCAAGTGTAATCATTTCAGGCAACCCCTGTTTTGGCGCCTGCGATATCGATACCGTCCTTGCAGGTAACGTCGATATACTCTTTCATTTCGGGCACGCAGGCATGGGCGAGTTTGACAATGTGGTTTTTATAGAGTCGCGCTCAAACGTAGATACCTTGCCAGCCGTTAAAATCGCGCTGTCCCTGTTAAAAGCCCGCAGGATTGGCATAATAACCACAGTACAGCATGTTCATAAATTAGAAGAAATTTCTAAATTTCTAAGGGAAAACGGGAAAGAGCCTGTTATCGGGAAAGGGGATTTGAGAGTAGGCTATCCCGGACAGGTCATCGGATGTAATTTCACGGCAGCACGCGTTGATTGTGAGGAATATCTCTATGTGGGAAGCGGATTTTTCCACCCGCTAGGCGTTGCGATTGCGACAGGAAAGATGGTGATTGCAGCAGACCCGTATTTGAATAAAGCTGTAGAGGTTTCTGGTGAAAAATTTCTGCGGAAGCGCGGCGGATACATCGCACAGTCAATGGACGCTCGCGTCTTTGGCATAATAGTTTCTACAAAAAGCGGGCAGAACAGGATGAAGCTTGCGCAGAAGCTTGTGGAAATTGCAAATAAGCATGGTATTGAGGCGCATATCATCATGATGGATTTGGTAACGCCTGAGCAATTGCTGGCTTTTAAGGTTGATGCCTATGTGAATACGGCATGCCCGAGAATCACAATCGATGACGCTGAAAGATTCCATGTGCCTGTGCTCACGCCGCAGGAGTTTGAGATTTTGATGGGGGAGAGAAAATGGGAAGCTCTTGAAATGGATGAGATACTGGAAGAGACAGGCAATGGCGAAGGTTAATACCTTCTTTTGGCAGCGTTGGGGTCTGAGTGATTAAAGACAGGCGCCTGGATTATGGTGACGTTAACAACTGTTCCGGTATGGCATCCCTCGCATGTCCAGTGCCCTCTTGAAGTAAAACCACTTGAACCGTTAGCATTGCCCGGCTGCCCGAATCCCGTAGCTGCCGCATAACCTGAGGACTGGTTGCTGGCATCAAGGTAAAAAGGCTGGTGTGCATTCGCCTGACTGAGATTATATCCTGCTGCTGTGATATTCGAGGTACTTCTAAGAATTTCAGGACTATTAAAAGCATTCAACCTGTTGCCGTGGCACCTGTCATCATCGCATACCCTTACCACTATTCCCGTATGCGTAAATGAACCTGTTAAAGTGGCATTATGGCACAGCATGCATATACCTGAGTTAGTGCTTGTATCTATGCTTACATTTTTAAAATCAGTACCATTATTCCATGCTTTGGCTGAGGGATCCCATGTCCAGATTTTGCCATCATAGGCGTTTATCACACCATTAGAATAATTCGTACCGCCAACAGATAGATAAGTAGTATAATTAAAATTTGCAGCCGCTGCCTTATGTTTATTATAAACATAGTCTCCGGAAATTATCTGGGACATAACATCAGCATGGCATTTGTCGCACGACACTCCCATTCCGCTGTAAAACGAATGCTGCCCTGCAAAAAGTGCAACGGTATTCGGAATCGAGTATAAACCAAGCGCCATTAAAGCAACATATAACAATATTTTCCGGTTCATATCATCACCCTGAACTGTTGGCAAAGAACTGTCCTGCTCTTTCGTAGACAGGCGTTTTGTTTATCGAACTTCTGATTATGTAGTGAGCTGACTGGTTTGTTACGTTGACCTCGGTGCCATCGTTATGAATTACGATACTTCCTGTAGTCATGGAATAATTTGTGTGGCAGTTGGTGCAGTAAATCTGCTTGGTGAGGTTGTGCGCCACGTTAATGTTGTACAGTGCAGTGAGGTTCGGGTTATAGCCGTGGCAGATGCATCCTGCATTTTTGTGAGCGCTCACGCTTACGATAGATACCTTTGTTGGGTGGCATTTTATGCAGAACTCTGCTGGTGTGGTCTTGTTTTCGAAGACCGTATGGGAACCTGAAAATATTGCGTACGTGGTAAACATGGACGCAGCTAGTATTACCCCGAATATTGCAAACAATAGTAATATTTTTTTATCCATTTTTTTACCTCATGAATATGTCTTATCAGGATACGTGTGGCAGTAATCACAATTTCTGGTATTTGGAGGCAGTCCATACTTGCTTGTCGCATTGCTGTATAGCCCGGGATCATGGCATTTTGTGCAGTCGGTGATATTTACAACACTGGCGCTCGGTTTGGCTGTTATATTATGCCTGTTGTCGCCTCTGTCAGCATCCTGAATCGGAGTCTGCTTCACCACCGCATGGCAGTCCTCACAGGCTTTTCTTGCGCCGATGTTATTGTGCCCTTTGGTGTGGCAGTTCTCGCAGCTCAAATTGCCGTGCGGACTTGACTCAAACATGCTCTGGTTTACAAATCTTTGAGGGTTGAAACTCTTCATGTAATTATAGTTGTAATGGCAATTTGTACATACCCCTGTGCTTACATTGTGCACGAACTCATCCATCTTTGCACCCACAGATAGAGATTTGCCGTGACAGTTTTCGCAGGTCGAATCGTTGTAATCAGGCGTCAGTGAGTGGTTGTAATAACCATTTACATTGGAAGGTGCGTAAGAAGTATGATTAGTAATCTCCGGAGGCACTGGTTTATTAGCGCCCACAAAGGTCAAGGTCATGTTACTATAGTCCTTACCGCTGTTGGAATAACCCTGATAGTGGCATCCTGCGCACCAGTTGCTCAGGTTACTGATGGAAGAATTTACCTTATTGCTCCCGTTCCAGTTTGCAGGTCTTCCCACAGGCGTAGCATTATGCCTTGTATCCCCGTGGCAGTAATTACACATGCTCTGCTGGCTGGTATTGGTCCAGTATGGGCTGGTATTATTCCAAATAGAGCCGTTCAATGAATTATCACTGTGTTGTACCGTGTTTGAAACCTTCGGGGCATTGCTGAAGTTGGCTAGACCGCTCTGATGGCATGTGGTGCAGTTGACCGCACTGCTGTTTGTGGTACTCCATGCCGAGCCGCCCTCCTGGAGATACCGGACAGGATGAATGCTCTTGCTGGTGTTCAGGTGGCATTTCGTGCAATCCACGGTATTATTGTGCTTTTCTTTATAACCCGTCACCGCTCCGGTATAATTTGTCCCTCCAGTGCCATTCTTTCCATGGCAGCCCAGACAATAAGAGCTATTTGGCAGTGTAAGATCAGGTTTAGTTAACGGACTTCCATGCAACGTAGAATTGGTACTGTTATGGCATTTGCCATCGCCGCATGACGGATTTGAATTATTATAATTACTGCTATGGTTGGATATACTGTAGTTGGCTGCATCCTGGAACGTGATGTTAAACTCACCTGTGGTATTCCTGTGGCAGTAGATACAGTATTCATAGCTCCCTGCAGTCTTGTTAAAGCTTGACCTGTTGGCGCCGTAATGATAGAAGCTTGTGTTTCCTCCTGTGAGCCCTATCCCGTCGCCTGTGAACGAGCCGTAATCTGTATCGTTATTGGGTATTCTCATCCCTGAAACATTCTCATGGCATCCTATGCAGGAGGAAATATTATTCGTGCTGTTATCAAGCGCCCTGATATTTGTCCCGTTCTTATAATGATTGTAAATAATAGTTGCATTGTACGCTCCTGCCATGGAGCCGCTTGCAAGGTGGCAGTCCGTACAGATGTAGGGCGTGCCCCACTTATCAGGATGAGTGTTGTTCTTCACAGCGTACCCGCTTGAGTTATGGCATGCCCAGCAGCTTGCGTTGATGCCGTAATCTGTGCCGTTAACTGTTGAGTTTGCTGCGTTTATCCTGGCATGGACTGAGTTGTTGAAACTGCCG
>JAHFCV010000003.1 GCA_023249275.1 Candidatus Methanoperedens sp. | reverse complement strand
GATTTAAGCTTAGCCGAGGTAGTTAGAGACATTGCCTCAATCGAAAAACTGGAAAAATATTGCTCCACTGCTTTCTTTGAAAAAGGACAGTTAAGGTCATAGTATTATGTTTGAAGTGTGCGAGCAGAAGCCAAACTCGCCAGTTATAGGCATTTATAATATTGAATTCTACGACGTTATTCAAGATTCAAGACCAAAGAAGAACCGAAGACAACTGCCTTCATTCTTGTTTCGTGCCCCCTTTGTTTCACTATCCAGAATAAAAAAGGTCTTAGCACCCTCATGCACCCGGGCTGCCCCTTTGCCTGTGGTTGCGGTTTCCGCGGTCCCGCAGCAACCTCTTGATCGCAAGTTCGGGTTCATGTCGCCTAAAAATCTGCAAGCCAGATTTGGTTTCATGGCATGAGTGGTAGTTTCATTTTCGTAACTCGGTTTCACTTCAAAACTCAGTAAAATTCTATTGAGTTTTAACGCAAATTCATTCTGATATTATGAGAAAGTTCGTGTAAGTTTGCACAAACCCTGTATGCTCGCATGGGTTTATGCAAATTCTTCACTTTTGACTAAAAATTGTAACAGCCGATATGTTTATTTACGAGTGTGGTTGAAGAGGCTGTGCCGGTGATACGGGGGCGCAACCATGCAGATTTATAAAAATTTCATCAATCGACTGAGAGAGGCAGCGATGCTATCACCAAGGCTGCTGAGATAAACAAGATGCCCATAATGCTCGATAACACCATCATCTACGAGTTTGCCCAGCATATCTAATTTGAAGCCTGGAATCGCGGCAACGATTTCTAAATCCGTTTTAGGTTCTTGTTTCAAAAGCAGAATCGCATCTACAACCAGATGGTCAAGGTTTTTAATATAATTTATATTATTTTTTTGAATCATGCTTCGCTCTCGGTCTGTCCTTACCAATGTACTTAATTTCAACTACATTGCCTTTGATTAATCTCCCGTGCCTGAACCCTTCATCAATAGCGGGATCGGTTTCAATTTGTCTTATAAGGTCGGCTTCCTTATCGTACCATGTCTTTACTTCGTAGACCGATATGCTCTGAATGTTCTCGTTCATTCGTGTGTTACCTTTTCACGTCTAAAACGCTCTAATATGTCATGCATATGCGGATCGCGAATAAAATCTACGAGTTCAATCATCGTCTCACCATCTTGTATTTGCCGCTGTTTTATGGTTTCCATTTCTTCCTTTAGCGTTTCATTCTCTTCCGTAAGTTTTCTTAGTTGTAGTGAAGCTTCTGCTATTTTTAGCGGTTCGGCTGTCTTAATGTTGGGTAATGTTGTATTTTTTGTATTTAATCCGCTCTTCTCAAATCTTGCGTTTATTACGTCTTGATCTACGAGGTGAATGTATCTGGAAAGCATGCGGCTATCATCTGACCATCCCATTTGTTTTCGTATGATTAATTCAGAATATTGCCGTACCAACATATCCGTTGCTTGTGCATGTCGAAATTTGTGAGGCGATAATGGTTTTTTGATATCGGCTTTAATTTTCAATTTATTAAGCATTTTTTGGACTGCTTGGTCCGTTATTGGAAAAAGCCTATCTTCTGCGGTTAGTGCTGAATATGTAATGTGATTTCTGATATATTGCGCTGAAAAGATGTAAGCACTTTCTCGGATATCGTTGCCGGTCTTGGTGGCCGTAATGCCTATAATTAAGCCCTGGTCGGTTTCCTGGATGTTTTTAACTCCAACAAATAAAGCTTCGTTGATTCGTGCGCCTGATTCGAAAAGAAAGGCAATTAGGGCTTTATACATGGGGCTGTCCGTGGACTCAATCAATTTATTAATATCTTCAGTTGTGAGGATATCTTCGCGTCTTAAATTATTTTTAATAAGTTTAATTTTAAGATTTTCGGTAATATCTTCTTTTTTTGCCCATTTGAAGAAATTTTTAAGAACGCCTTTTTTAGTTTCTACACTGCTTTCTTTGTTGATGGTCTTTAAATACAGTATATATTTATTTACATCATCTTTCTGCCATTCTTCAAGTGGTTTAAATCGGTTGGCTTCTTCGATGATAGGTTTATAGTATTCCAGCGTGTTTTTTGAATAACCGTTAGCTTTAAGATTGTCTAAAAAGTCTTGAATCATGTCAATCATTAAAAAGTAGATTGGTTTGAAAGTAAATAAAACTTACTTACAAAGGTTTAATACACCAAAAACCTATCCGAGAGTTATGGTATGTGAAAAGTTCACCAGAAAATTTGATACTTATAAAAATATCCGCAAACAAAAACAACTTTTTGGGACTTTCGGGTTCAGGGGAGTTGTTAACGAGGGCATGGGCGCTGACAAAGCAAAACGTGTCGGCGGCGCGCTGGCAACACATCTGGGAGAAGGAAAAACAATTGCCATCGGAAAAGACCCGAGAATCTCCTCACCCATGCTTGAGGGGGCGCTTGTGGAGGGAATAATAGAACACGGCTGCAATGCGCTTACACTGGGGATAATAACCCCGAACACACTCTCGCTTGAAGTCGGCAGGCAGGCGGACGCGGGCGTTATGATTACAGCTTCGCACAATCCGCCTGAATATAATGGCATAAAATGTTTGAGTAAAAAGGGCATGGGTTTTTCTCCAGAAAAAGACCTTGAGCTTGAGAAAATATATTTTGGCGAGATTAAGAAGACAGCAAAAAAAGGGAGAAAACTGACAGACAGCGGCGCAGGCGAGCGATACCGCGCCCACATAGTGCAGTATGTAAAAAAGCTCTTTCCCGCAAAGCCATTGAAAATTGTGGTTGACGGCGGGGGCGGCTCCGCATCAACAGTGACGCCTGAAACCCTTGAAAGTTTGGGTCATGAAGTGGTGAGATTCAATTGCAAATACGACGGCATGTTCAGGGAGAGAAATCCTGAGCCCACGGATGCAAACCTTGAAAAGCTGAAAAAGCTTGTCGTCAAAGAAGGCGCGGATTTCGGCGTGGCGCATGACGGCGACGGTGACAGGACGGCTTTTGTGGATGAGAACGGGAAGTTCATACAGGGAGACGTTTCCGCTGCGATTATCGCTGACCATGTTATGCGGCAGACTAAAGACCGTAAAAAGATAATAGCCGTGACGATAGCTTTCTCCAACCTCATAGAAGACGTTGCAAAAACTCTTGGCGCAGAGGTCATATACACCCCCGTTGGGGAGCCGTATCTTGCGCAGGCAAAACTGTTATGCGGGGCGCAGGTCGGGCTTGAGGAGCACGGCTCGGTGCTGCTTGAGTGGAGCCGCGAGGGTCCGATGCTGGCAGGAGTGATGGCGGGGATACTTGCAAAGGAAGGAAAGACACTTTCGGAGCTTGTGGCTTCGTATCCTAAATATCACCAGATAAAGGATGCAAAGGTGTTGCCCGCAGGTACGAATACAGATGCGATTCTGGACAGGCTGAAGCAGGAGATACCGCAGGATTACGAAAGGCTCAGCGACATGGACGGCGTGAGGGTGGATTACACGGACGGCTGGTTCCTTGTGAGAGCGAGCGGGACTGAGCCAAAGGTGAGGGTGTTCTCGGAGGCTAAAACGGAGGAGAGGGCGCGGCGGTTGAATAAGGTCGCGATGGAGGGGCTGGAAAGGGCGATGGTTTAAATCAGTACTGTATTATTTTTACAGCTTTAATCCCATTCCCCCACACATACGCTCTCATTCCATCGGCGCCTGCGATAAGCCACACAGAAGTATCATTTTGCATTGTCTCCCTGTCCCACAGCGAAGGAACTGCCGATGAGACAGGATGGGTGTGGTACACTCCAACAATCTCCTTTCCACTCTTTTCGGCTTCGTTCCAGGCATTGTAATGCTCTTTCGGGTCAAGCTCGAAGCTCGTCCTTGTGCGCTTCACGTTGGTTACAGGCAGGGCTTTTTCAACATGCGCTGTGCCGCCGCTGATGGTGCCTATGAGTACGCCGCAGGCTTCATAGGGCTTGTTGGATTCGAGTTCTACCTGTATCAGTTCGATATCCTTTTTTGAGATTTTGATTTCGTTAATCATAATATAAATTTATTCACCGCAGAGAGCGCAAAGAACGCAAAGGAAAGGCATCTTTGCGCCCTTCGCGTACTTTGCGGTTAGAAGTTTCATAAATCCACATGCGGATTCAAATCGCATCCCGTGCACGGCAGGCACATGGTCTTAGCAACACTTGCATCAAGCCCGTATTTATCCAGAATCCTCCGTGACATTTTAGCAAGCTTCAGCAGCCTCTGTGCCGTCGGGCGCTCGGCTTCCAGTTCACCAAAACGCAAGGGATGCACGCCAACGGCTCTTATTATCGGGATAACGCCCATTTTAGCAAGTTCCTCGTAATATTTCTCAACTGTTTCATCTGTCTCCCCAAGCCCGACTATGAAATTCGTAAACACATGGTTCTTCCCGAATATCCTGACAGCATCTTTCAGGCACAGAAGTGTGAAGTCAAGCGGCGGCTTCTTACAGTATTTATCGTAAAGTTCCCTGTCCATTGTCTCCACATTGTATTTTATCTCACTCGCGCCCGCCTCTTTCAACAGTCGCGATGAGTCTTTTGTGGGATACACAGAAACGCCTATGGTAACATTATATTTCCGCAATGCTTTGACAAGTTCCACCGCTCTTTCCACTTCTTTCTCAGGCGATACCTCTACGCCAGAAGTTATCGAAATTCCTTTCATCTTCCCCAGATTGTACGCTTCTTCAACAAGCGCCAGCAGTTCTTCAGTGGATTTGATCTTGCCTTTAAGTTTCGGGACTGGACAGAACTTGCAGTCATAAATGCAGCGCTCGCTCATGGTAATGTATGCCTGTTCGGGACAGTGTATGAGTTCTTCTTCGATGGTTCCCCTTACAAATTCCATCCCGCCTTTCAGTATCACTATCTCGCCGTTGTCTTTTATCGCGCGCAGGGGCGAGCCGGAATCCACCACAAGCCTTACCCTGTGCTTTCCCGACCTGAAAAAAAAAGCCTTGCCGCCGGCGCCGGGACCTGCTGTGGGAATTGTGAGCCTGCCAAGGAGGGAGGGGTCAATATCAATGGCACCGATTGAAATAAGTTCTGCTTTGATAGCCGCATTCAATTTCATACACTTTCACCATGCTTTCATTACATTTAATATTTAGGCAGCTAACCTCTATTCATGCGTACCGGCACCGTAAGCCTGCCTCTTCATGGAGGAAAAGCCCCTGCATGGCTCTTTAAGAGAATGGTGAAGTTAGCCGGAGGAATAACCGAAGCGCTCATCTATGAATACGGACAGGACGAATTTTTAAAGCGGATATCCGACCCTTTCTGGTTCCAGGCGTTCTCATGCGTGCTGGGATTCGACTGGCACTCCTCAGGAACCACAACAACCACATGCGGCGCGCTCAAGATGGCGCTGTCGCCGCAGAAGCACGGCATAACAGTCGCAGGCGGGAAAGGCGCAGTGTCGCGAAAAGCGCCTGATGAGATTGAGAAAAGCGGTGAGATATTCTCACTTTCCTCTGATAAGATAGAGAGGTTGAAATATTCAAGCAGGATGGCTGCCAAAGTGGACAATTCCTGCATCCAGGACGGCTACCAGTTATATCATCACTGTTTTTTTCTCACCGAGAAGGGCGACTGGGCTGTAGTGCAGCAGGGAATGAATACGGATTATGCGCGCCGCTATCACTGGCTTTCCGATTCCGTAAGCAATTTCATCAATGAACCGCACTCAGGCATCTGCTGCGACAGGAAAGAAGCGCAGGTTCTGGATATGACCGCATCAGACAGTGAATCCGCCCGCAGGATAAGTCTTGACCTTGTGAATGACAATCCGGAACACCTGCGAAAATACTTGAAACCTGCAAAGCAGAAGATTCTTGCTGATTTTGAAAGCGACTTTGGGCTTCCGCCCCGCCATCCAGTGCTGGACATCGATATCAGCGAGCGGGGAATGGAAGTATTGAAGAGAGCATACGAATTGCAGCCCCAAAGCTACGAGGAACTGGTATCGCTTGGAGGCATGGGACCGCAAAAAATACGGGCGCTTGCGCTGATTTCCGATTTGGTGTATGGGAGCGCACCGAGCTGGTGCGACCCTGTTAAGTACAGTTTCACGCACGGGGGAAAGGATGGTTTTCCTTATCCTGTGGACAGGGAAGCCTATGATAACTCGATACAGGTGCTGCAGGAATCGCTGGATAGCGCGAAGCTTGACAGGAAAGAGAGATACGATGCGATAAAAAGATTGGGGGGGTTTGTTATGGTATCACAACAATAGCCTGTAATGATAAAGGCGGTCTTACAGCTATCTGCTCAATGGTTTTTACGAGCATGAATGTGGGTTTTGCGGTAACGAACCGGCCGGATTGGAAATCCGGGGCATCTCGATGGGTGCATGAGGGAGTCTATCGTCAAATGTCGCTTAGGCTCTTATCAGAGGAAGGGGGCACAAAAATAAGATTTAATAATCAGATCTATAACCCATTGCAACGTTTAACCTCTAACCCTCTCTTTTCCAGTTCTCGGATTAAAGGATTGATACCAATAGCATCGGAGGGATAATGACCGGTAACTATCAAATTACCTTTATTTTCTCTTATCAACCTCTCCCGATCAGCCTTTTGGTGCGGCAACAGATGTATATAGACAACAGTATTTACGCCTTGATCGAATAGAGTATTGGCTACTGGATAACCCCCATTTGTTCCAGCCCCGTGAATGACTATAGCCTTTCCGATCCTATTTTGTAAGCTTCCACAAACTAATTCAACCGGGTTTCCACTCTCTCTAATTTCAATAATTTCATTATATGCATCTATTAATTCGACAATTGATTTGCTCTCGCCTAGTTCGTCAACCACAGATTGCAATATTCGCCTCCCAATCTCATCACAGGGCTGATGTATGTTCATTAATGGCATATGGAGCTTTCGAGCTAAAGATACTATGTCCTCATGTGTCCTTAGAGGGTTGAACTTGTACTCCTTTTTAATAGGCACTATAGTCTTTTGAGCTGTCTCGATAGGAACGCCCATTGAGACCATAAGCTCTATTTGTTTATCTATAACTTCAGCAAACCGTTTTCCAGGAGTCAGATTCGGTGGATGATGAGATATCACTAAATCTACTCCTAATTCTTTTGCTTTGATCAAGTCCTCATCCCATATATCAATCCCAAATAGAATTTTCTTTATATTCTCTCCATGATAGAATATTTCACTGTCACCTGGTATATCATCGAACCCTGATAATTCAAGGGCTATGTTCATGATGTTCTTTGTTTCCATTTTGTTCCCAACCAATTCTAATGTCGATTTTGACTAAAAGCCTATCTGAAAAAATAGAAGAACAATGGTATCAAAATAAATTCGAGTTCGTCAGCGTTTATTTTTATCTGAATACCCCACAGCTTGCTGTGGTTCGGATGTAGGTTAAGGAACAATATAAAACAGAATAAGAAGTAGATAGTAAAATTAAGCCAAATAAGCCATTGGATGCACATTATAGTTATATCCGTGCCCTCTTTTCTGTAGAGCTATAGATATTTGGGTTCAATGTGTTTTATTGATGCACATAACTCCTATCGCACGCAGTCACAAACCCCGTACGATGCCTGTATATACCGTTTTCAGGAACAGACATGATTATTTCCTGTCATATTATAACAATCCCCACTTCCTAAAACTTACAGCTTCTTCAATTCCTTAAAATCCATAATCGTAGAAATCGGATAAGTTGTGACATTAATACCGCTCTCTTCCACAGCAGCCATGGCATTCGTTCCTGCATACACCACCACGCCCACTTTTCCGGCGTCAACCGGCGCGTTAAGTACCGACTTGCCGGGTTTTCCTATCTCCACTATTCCCCCGATTCTGGCATCCATCACAGAGCCCAGGATTTTTTCAGCCTCTGAAACTGCTGTCATCGGTATCTCACGCAGGTTAGCAAGAAGCTTGCCAGAACCCGTATCCACAGCAGGTATAACCCCGGTCATCTTCTTGGACATAAAAATCCGCATCGGGTCAATGGATGTACCGCTATATACGATAAGCTCCTCAAAATGCACGGGTTTTCTGTTTTTCACTTCCAGTATACCGCCGTATTTAGGATTGACCGGAATCCCGTTGTTCAGCAAAATCCCATCAACCGTTATACTGCACATGGTTGCCAGTCCCAATTTGCCATCAGGGATTTCAATATCCGAAGTGACCGTCCCCTCGTCTATTAACTTTATATACGGACTGATGGAATAGCCGTTGTATATAACATGCCGGAGTATTTCCATGGTTTTATCAAAGTCGTCCTTATCTATGATCGACGTATTGATTATTACGGTGCCCTCCCCGGTTTTCAGGTCAAAAGTGGTATCATAAATGAGTTTTTCAATCCTGTTAATGATGAAACCTACCCTGTCCCCTACCAGCGCATTGCCAAGCTCATGTATCCCTTGCTCCGTGATAACCCTGCCGTCATACCCCTGGCGCTGGGTGAGACCCCGCTCATCCAGGATGCGAAGATGATAGCGGACCCCCCTCTCCCCGATAGCGTATCCGCGTTCATTCATCCTGTCCGCTATCAACCGCGCCCCTATGGGTTCCTTGTTCTCATGGAGAATCCTTAGAATCTCTATGAGTTTTCTCTGTACCTGCGAGTCGATAGTCGTTGTTGTCATTTCACCTTTTTTAGATTATGTTCAGGTATCGGTCAAGTTCCCACTGGTGTACGCTTATCCTGTACGCGTCCCATTCAGCCCTTCCAAGCCTCATGAAATCCGTATAAACGTGTTCTCCAAGCGCTTTCCGTATGATTTTATCTTTTTCAAGGTAATCCAGCGCTTCTTTCAAATCGCCGGGGAGCGACTCGATTCCATGTTTCTTTCGTTCTTCTTCGTCCAGATGGAAAAGATTGAGTGTTGTGGCTTTGCCCGGGTCTATCTTATTGTCAACGCCATCAAGTCCAGCCATAAGAATTACAGCAAAGGCAAGGTAAGGATTGCATGAAGGGTCTGGGCTTCGAAGTTCTATGCGGGTACTCATGCCCCTGGCTGCGGGGATGCGTATCATGGATGAGCGGTTGGCTCCTGACCATGCGATATATACAGGCGCTTCATATCCGGGCACTATCCTCTTATATGAGTTAATAGAGGGATTTGTTACTGCTGTGAAGGATTTTACGTGTTTCTTCAGTCCGCCAATAAAGTATCGCAGCGTGTCGCTAACTTCCATGTCCTTTGACTCGTCATAGAAAGCATTTTTTCCGCCTTTAAACAGGGAGATATTGGTGTGCATTCCCGAGCCGTTTATGCCGAAAACGGGTTTGGGCATGAATGAAGCATGGAGGTTGTTCATGCGCGCTATGGTTTTTGTTACGAACTTGAATGTGATAACATTATCAGCGGTTGTTAAAGCATCAGCGTATTTAAAATCTATCTCATGCTGTCCTACAGATACCTCATGATGGGATGCCTCTATGTTGAATCCCATGTTCTCAAGCGCCACGACTATATTCTGGCGAATCTCTTCAGCCTGGTCTACAGGAGGGAAATCAAAGTAGCCGCCGAAGTCATGCGGAATATTGGTAGCCTGGTCGTCTTTTCTCTTGAAGAAAAAGAATTCAAGCTCAGGTCCATTGTTCATAACAAAACCGCGCTTGGCAGCTTCCTGGATTGCTCTCTTTAATACATAGCGCGGGTCGCCTTCGAAGGGCTTGCCATTGGGCTTGTAAACATCGCATATCAGCCTTGCGACCTTTCCGCCGCTTACGTCCCATGGAAGTATCCTGTAGGTATTGATATCGGGTTTCAGTATCATGTCGGATTCTTCAATCCTCACAAACCCTTCTATTGAAGAGCCGTCAAAGGCTATTCCGGATTTCAATGCTTTTTCAGCCTGCGATACGGGGATACCCACGTTCTTGACCTGACCGCCTATGTCTACGAACTGGAGTCTTAAAAACCTGACCTGGTTTTCTTCGATTGAGCTTAATACATCTTCGTTTGTTTTAATCATATTAATCCCTTAACTTTTACCTTTATTACTATTTGTGGTTATAAATCATTCGGGATGTTGCTGTTCCAATTATTATTTTGCTTCTTTTTAAGAATTGTATTTGTTTAGCACCTGCATGATGAAAATCACGAATGGCACGAATAAACAAATCACACGAATATCGGGAGGTGAATGTATTAGTGATGATATATTTATCCACAGGAATTCTCATCAAATCTGGCTCACCACGCGTTGAGCACGTATGCATCGTAAACTAACCTGTGCGTATTTGTGTCATTCGTAAATTCGTGAAATTCGTGATAAATGCCTCATACAAGCACTAAACACGTACAAAATTTACAACCAAAGGCTTATTACATTTAATTCAGATTGCAAGGAGCATTATGATTGCGAAAAAAGACCTTGAGCATATGGCATGGCTATCCCGCCTTGAATTGAGCGACAATGATAAAGAAAAATACACACCAAAGCTCAATTCGGTTCTTGATTATTTCGGGGAGCTTGACAGGGTTGATACGGAAGGCGTTGAGCCGACCTACCACGTACTCGCTTTAAGCAATGTCTTCAGGGAAGACGAAGTTAACATGCCTGGAAAATCTCTTACGCAGGATGAGGCACTTTCCAATGCCCCGAAAAAGCAGGACGGGTTCTTTAAGGCTCCAAGGATGATGTAGATGGCAAGTATCAATGAGTTGAGGGAGAGGATTCATTCAGGGTCATCAGAAGAGATTGTTGCAGAATATCTTGAGAAAATCGAATCAAGCAGGCTGAATGCATTCATAACTATCGCCCGCGAAAGCGCCCTTTCGCGCGCAAGGGAGATAGATTCAAACGGGCATGATGGAGCGCTTGCAGGAATACCGGTAGCAATCAAGGATAATATCTCAACTGCCGGGCTCCTGACCACATGCGCCTCAAAAATCCTGGCAGGCTACATCCCGCCTTACGATGCCCATGTGATTGAGAGGTTAAAAGATGCAGGCGCTGTAATTATAGGAAAGACAAACATGGACGAATTTGCCATGGGCACCTCGACAGAGACAAGTTTTTATGGCGCTACCAGGAACCCGTGGGATTTGGAAAGAGTACCCGGCGGCTCGTCGGGTGGAAGCGCAGCAGCAGTCGCAGGAGGCGAAGCGCCGCTGTCGCTCGGCTCGGATACAGGCGGCTCTGTCCGATGCCCCGCTTCCTTCTGCGGGGTTGTGGGATTAAAGCCAACGTATGGGGTTATTTCGCGATACGGGCTTATCTCGTATGCTAATTCGCTTGAGCAGATAGGACCATTTGCCGCAAACGTCCGCGATGTAACAGCGCTTTTTGATGTTATTGCAGGTTATGATGCGAGGGATTCTACATCGGTAAAAAAGGATGTAAATTATTCATCAGCGCTTAAAAACGATGTTCGCGGATTAAAAATAGGCGTGCCTGGCGAATACTTTGGAGAAGGTACGGATGAAACCGTAGAAAAAGCTGTTTGGGATGCGATTCACACGCTGGAAGACCTGGGAGCGAGCTGGAAAGAAGTAGCGATGCCCCACACAAAATATGCACTTGCAGCTTACTATATAATCGCCATGAGTGAAGCCTCCTCGAACCTTGCACGGTTTGACGGCATGAGATACGGCTTACGCACCGAAGATTCAGACTGGCATACCACATTCTCGCAGGTGAGAGCTGCAGGTTTTGGCGATGAAGTGAAACGGCGCATCCTGTTAGGCACATATGCACTTTCGGCAGGTTATCACGATAAATACTACTTAAAAGCCCTGAAGGTGCGGACGCTTATAAAACAGGACTTTGAGCGCGCTTTCAAAGATGTAGACGTACTCATAACGCCAACGATGCCGTATCCTGCATTCAGGCTCGGGGAAAAAATTGGTGATCCGCTGTCGCTTTATCTTGCGGATGTGGATACCGTGCCCATAAACCTTGCTGGCGTTCCTTCTGTTTCCGTGCCATGCGGCTTTTCAGAAAGATTGCCTATTGGTATGCAGATAATAGGAAAGCATTTTGATGAAGCTACAATACTGCGCACCGCTTATACGTTTGAAGAGAATACGGATTTCCACACAAGACAGCCGGAGGGATTCTGATGTTTGATGAACCCAACAAGAACAACCCGCCTTTTTCGAAGGGTTCATCAAAGTACGAAAACCCTGACAGCGTAATGATAGGGCTTGAAGTCCACGTTCAGTTAAACAAGCTCAAGACCAAGGTATTCTGCGGATGCACCACGGATTATCATAACGACCCGCCAAACTCGCATGTATGCCCTGTGTGCCTCGGGCTTCCCGGCGCCCTGCCTGTGATAAATAAGAGAGCTGTTGAAGCTGCTATAAAAGTCGGACTTGCGCTTAACTGTAAAATAGAGGAGCACACGCAGTTTTACAGGAAGAATTACTATTATCCAGACCTTCCCAAAGGCTTCCAGATAACCCAGTATGATTTCCCGATTTCAAGCGGTGGATACATTACTATCGAGGGCGAGGACGGGGAACACAGGGTGGGTATCACACGAGCCCACATGGAAGAAGACCCCGGAAGACTCGTGCATGAGGGAACAATCGATAAATCAAAATATACTCTTATAGATTATAACCGCTCAGGGATGGCGCTGCTTGAGGTTGTGAGCGAGCCCGATCTCAGGAGCCCGAAAGAGGCGCGGCGGTATCTTGACAAGCTGCGCAACATCCTTGAGTACCTTGACGTGTTCGACGGTAACCTTGAAGGAGCGTTGAGAGTGGACGCCAATATCTCTATAATGGGCGGTCAGCGTGCCGAGATAAAGAACATCTCTTCGCACAAAGGCGCCGAGCGGGCGCTGCTGTATGAGATTGTGCGCCAGAAGAACGTGCTGCGCCGCGGGGGCATTGTGGTTCTGGAGACGCGCCACTTTGATGAAGCGCGGGAAATCACTATGTCCATGCGTTCAAAGGAAGAGGCGCACGATTACCGCTATTTCCCGGAGCCTGACCTTGTGCCCCTGAAGATTTCGGGATGGGCGCCTGCGATAAAGGAGACGCTGCCTGAGCTGCCGGATGCGAGAAGGATGCGCTTTGTGGAGCAGTATGGGATTACTGATGACCATGCAAAGGCGCTGACTTCGGAATTGAAGCTTGCGATATTCTATGAGGATGTCGCAAAGAAAGCTGACCCGAAGACTGCAGCGGTCTGGATATGCGACGTTCTTAAGGGCGAGTTGAATTACCGCGTCCTCACCATCGATTCTTTCAGAAAAGAGCACATGCTGTCCGTTATCGGGCTTCTTGCAAGCAAGAAAATCACAGAGGACGGTGCCGTTGATATTATCAGGACGCTCCTTGATAAAGGCGGCTCGCCTGATGAAATAGTTGCGGAGAAGGGGCTGCTTAAAGTTGAAGGTGATATCGTTTCAACAGCAGTGGACGAAGCCATCAAGGAAAACCCGCAGGCTGTGGCTGATTACAGAGCCGGGAAGGAAAAGGCGCTCAACTCGCTTGTGGGGGCTGTGATGAAGAAGACAAAGGGAAGGGCGGATGCGAGGGCGGCGAGGGAAGTGCTGATGGGGAAGCTGGGGTAGTAGCGTTTAATTTTCTAAAGGAACAAAAACAAAACAATCGCCGGAATCCCTACAATTCCCCACAATACCGGATTGTATCTCCACACTTTTGCGCCATCAAGAGGTCCAAAGGGTATCATGTTGAATCCTGCGAGGAACACATTGATAAAGGCGCCGGTTCTCAGAACCGCGTATGCCATGCCAGAAGGCGTCACGAAGAATGAAGCTATAATAAACGAGATGGCAAGCATAAGATTAACCACAGCGCCTGAAACCGAGATGTACGCAAACTCCTTTGCGCTCTGGAGAGAATCCCAGTAGCGGTCTTCAAGAGGGCTGTAAAAAACCTGCCTGCTTCGAATCATTACAGCGCCGGGAGCTGCGAACACGAATCCTCCTTTTGTGATAATTGAAAGCCCAAGCGCCAGAAGAAGCCCCATTGGACTTGCTTCGTAATCAGCCTCGTATCCATACTTCTGCGCCGTAAACTTGTGCGCCAGCTCATGAAGAAGAAAACCGGTACCCACGCCAAAAGCCACTATCAGCATTTTTTCAGGACTCAGGCTGGGGTAAGTGAACGCTATGGTGAGTACGATTAACGATGCCACGAGGTGTACTATCTCACGATTCCTGGTCATACACACCCAGTTAATCTTTCAAGATATAAACTATACCATGCCGCATGCAAAATTTGATAATGATTCCTCATGCAGCGGGCTTTTCACACCATACAGGCACTGGCGCGCATCCTTGTAATAGAGCCGCTCTTCAAGAATGCCCTCCTTCTTCAACCTGCTCAGGGCATACCTCACCGTGCGCGGGGGCAGGTAACTTTCAGCCACGAGTTCTTTCTGCGTGAGCAAGCCCTTGTATTCCAGCACCTTGAAAACGAGTTTCACCGAAGGGGATAATTGTATTATCTTATGTGTATAAAAGTCCTGCACGGCTGCGGTTTCAGAATAAAGATATTTGTCTGTAGTTTTTGCCATGTAAATATGAAGATGCATTGATTAGATTTAAATGTTTAGGCAAAATATGCCTATTTTCAGCAGAACACGGCAAGCAATACTCTAATTTGCCATTTCGGAAACCTTATTTACAGATAATATTAAGATAACTGTGTTTAAAATGGATAAGTCTATATGTGATTAGATATTATCTAATCACATGAAAACCATAAGCCAATTTTTAGAATTATACCCGAAAACGAACACTAAAGACGTGTACAGGGCTGGAATCTATACTTTTTTTGAGTTCTCTAACTCCAAGATAAAACGCAATGGTAAGAAGGTAACGAAAAATGAAGCTGTGCAATTTGAAAAGGAAGCAAAGGAATACCTGACTTTGAATGACGGTAAAAACGCAGACTTAGAATATTACGTTAATGATTTAATGCGCTTCGCTGCATACCTTCATAATAAACCGCCGAAGACCGCTAAAACATACCTGGGTGCAATTAAAGAATATTTAGGTTACAATGGAATAGAATTTACCCAGAGACAGTTAAAAACAATACGCTTAAAGCTGCCTAAAGGCGGGGTTAGAACCGTAGAGAGTGATATGGATAGTAAAATTATCCAACAGGTTTTACAGCATACCGATATTAAAGGCAGGGCTTTGATTCTAACTTTGGCTTCAAGTGGTATGAGGATAGGGGAAGCATTGAGTATAACCCTCAATGATATGGATTTAAACGCTAATCCTCCACTGATCACAGTTAGAGGAGAGTACACAAAGACGGGAGATCAGAGGTTTACCTTTTTATCTATAGAAGCAAAAGCAGTTTTAATTGAGTGGTTGAGGGTTAGAAAGCAATACCTGAAAGCTGCCGTAAATAAGAATCGTGGGCTTATTGATAATGGCAATGCGAAGCCAAAGTTTTTAGACGATAATAGGGTATTTCCCTTTACAGACAATAACGCTTCAGAAATGTGGAGTAATGCGCTTAAAAACACGGGACTGCTTACTATCGACAAAGGTACTAATCGCAAACAGCTTAGGTTCCATCAGCTAAGAAAATTCTTTAGATCACAATTGGCTTTGGGCTGTCCTGTGGATATTGTAGAGGCTTTGATGGGACATGAAGGCTATTTGACCGAAGCCTACCGGCGATTTACAAAAGCTCAAATGGCTGAGTATTACTTGAAAAACGAACATTACATTACCATTGCTCAAAATCAATCTGTGGAAGAGATAAAGAAAGAAATCACCAATGAGATGAACGAAGCCATAAAAGGGCTTGTGGTTGAGAATCAGGGGCTTCAAGCTAAAAATAAAACCTTAGAGGATAAATTAACCAGGCTTGAGAAAGTGGTTAAAGTTGTGGCAAAAGTAGCTATGGAAGACCCCACTTTATTACCGGCGATGAAAGATTTTATGAAGGATTAAGTTAAGGTTTTATCTTTATCCCAATACCCCGCAGCTCTGCTGCGGTTGGGAGGTTCACTTCACTCTTTTTTTTAAAAATAGTGTTTTCGCTATTGGAAAAATAGCGTTTTCAACTCTCTTAGTTTATATATACTTAGTTCTTATATGTATTTTCATATGGAAAGAAAAATCCAACACATAAAGGGCAGCCATTTTGCCTATATTCCGAAGGGGATTGTAGAGCATTTCGGCTTAAAAGTCGGTGATAAACTCGACTTTAGAATAGATGGAGACTATATAAAAGCAATACCTGTAGCACCTTCCGCCAAGAATGAACTACAGGTAGCGCAACACCCAGCAGATGGCATAGGTGGTGGCAATGAGTTATTTCACGCAAAGCTTTAAATCTTTTTCTGAGCCGCGGACGACCAACGCCATAATCAAAGAGGCAATGGCATGAATGAAAATAGTTCTTCATCTAATAACCTTTCCTTTTTGGATCGGCTTGAAGAGTGGGCTGCCTGGGCGGAAACCCAACTGATAAAGAAAAAGGCATCAGAGGCATTAAAAAATTAAAAACTGAAAGCGGGGCGCAATCCGCTTCCAGACCAAAACATGCTACTTTCTTTATTATTACTATCGGTAATAAATCTTTCGCCTGAACCCAGACA
Source organism: Candidatus Methanoperedens sp. (assembly GCA_023249275.1). GTDB lineage: Archaea > Halobacteriota > Methanosarcinia > Methanosarcinales > Methanoperedenaceae > Methanoperedens. Next base: position 14,814 of record JAHFCV010000003.1, on the reverse strand, counting down.
AAGAGGGCGAATACGAATGATTCCATGCGTTGAGTGTGGAGTTTGGTTCTTCACCCGGGAAGGCAGGGAAGAACACGATAAATGGTGTATCGGTTATAATCCGGACACCAGGGAGCAGGGCAAATGAAGCAATGCCAGGCATCCCATCTATCTCATTCTGTTGAATGGGCTAACAATCAATTACGGTTCGGGATAAAGCTGTTAAAAGGATCGGGCTGTTCTCAAAGCTTGGATAGGGCTGTTTCTGACGCTATTTCGATACGTCAAGCTCTGGCAAATGCTGGCTTCTGGTGGCAAGCTAAGACGCTGGATCACTGGATCCACCTGGTAAAGAAGAAAGGTGACTTCATTGACAGCAAGGCGAGGGTAGGCGAGCCTTGCGTACAGGAAGACAGCGCCGAAGGCGAATTTACAGCGCGAAGCGATGACCCAGAGCAAAGCGAAGGGGAGGGGTCTCCATGATTAAAGGGGCTTTGCTACAGTGGGAAGCGAGGCAGCGGGGAGAGAGACCAATAAAACCGCCTGTATCCCGCCTTACGCCTAAGTACGAAGAACCAACACGCAGGGATGCAGCCGTAATGACGTTGTATCAAAATCGGTCTATCTTTAGACTGCCCGGGCAAGGGGAGCAGACAAATGATAAATGCGGTCAGTGGTCGCATCCTCTAAGCTGTCCTAATCATGGTCAAATGACGTTAGAAGGGAAGCATCATGACAAGTTTGTAGTAATGCGTTCTTGCCATAATCCCGATTGTCCGATATGTTCCGAATCATGGTCTTCAAGGCAAGCGAAAAATTCAGCGGATAAATCAATCCAGGCTTACGGTTTATACAAAAAAGAGGGGTTTATACTGGGTAAGATAAAACATGTTGTTTTTTCACCGCCACAGGATTTAGCGAAGGAATTGATAAGAACCCCAGGCGGTGCCAAAACTTTGCGCTCTATGGCGATTAAAATGGTTAAGAAGGCTGGTGTGGTTGCCGGAGCAATAATCTTCCATCCTTTCAGGCAGAATGACCCACGAGAGGATAATTACACTGAGAACATGCCGGCTTATGTTTGGTACGAATCGCCACACTTCCATGTTGTAGGGGTCGGATATCTTAAAAAAAGTGATGAATTTTACGCATCTACAGGATGGATTTATAAGAACATCGGAAGACGTGAAACAGTAAAGGGAACTATCAAATACACGTTAACGCATTGCGGTATAGCGGACGGTTTCCAGGCAGTAACTTATTTTGGATTATTCAGCAACAATAAGGTCGTAATTGATAAAATCGAGAAGGTAACCGAGCCTATCAAATGCCAGGCATGTGGTGAGGCATTGCATTTATACAGCTTAAAAGATACCGACGAAGGGTTAGAAGTGGATTGGGACGATGATTTAGGGGTTTATCTTCATGTAGTGGTTAAAAAGACCTATAAGCTTCGGGTAAAACCTGAAATTCCATTGATGTGTTTAAAGTCAGGAGGTTCGTAATGTCTAATGTGAGTCTGGATAGGGTTGCGATGTCTTGTCTTAAACGGGCGCAAAAACAACTATCTGAGAAAGTCGGGGAATCTGTTAGTTTAAGTTATGTGGTTGTCCGGATGTTTGAAAGTTTCCAAAAGTGATTTATCTATTTATTTCGGTATTACTTATACCGTTTTAGGCTTTTTTCGGCTGTTTCGTGAGTGTTCGCTTTTTAAATCAAAGAATCATTGTTGGTAACAATGATATAGACATTGTTCGACATTGTTCAAACAATGTTTGAAGGAGACTAAAACAATGATTGAAACAATGAAATGCGGTAAAGTCGTGGATTCGCAGGGAAAGCATATCCATATAAAATTCTGCCCTATCTGTAGTGGGGAAGATGAATCAAAAAAGAAAGCTAACTTAGATGCTATCAATGTTTCTAAGATTGAAACAAAGATTGATAACTTAGAAGCCGTTAATGATTCTAAGACTGACCTTGAAGCCTCACAGATTGATAACAAAGAAACAGACAGTGATTCTAAGTCCGAAGGTGAAGATACATCATTGGGTTCTAAGGCTTTGGGCGTTGCTTTGCTCGGCTTCGGGTTATTTATTGGATTGCTGTATCTTGCCTACAGATGGGCTGCTCGAAAGACTGAGAACAATGAGATCAGCAATGAAACGGAGAGGGAGAGCTTATCGGAATGGCAAGTACGTGAAAAACAGAGAAAAGAACGTCTTACATCTTCGACTCGGATGTTGGGGATTAAAAATGTCTGAATCAAAGAGCGAATCAAAGGCGGTAACTACAAGCCATGTTTGCCATTGGCAGATGACAATTAACGTAACTGCTATCATCATTGTAGCTTTTATCGCTTTGCTGGTCTGTCTTTTCTGGAAGCACATCCCAACTATGATGAAGCGCTTGGCAAAAGCTTCAGAATAAATAAGGGGTTAAAAATATGACTAACACATCAACTTTATTAGAAAACTGGAAGAAGTATCGAGACGAGAACCCACTACAGACTCCATCAAAAGTACAGTCTATATTTAAAAGTGTTTTAACAACAGCAACAAAGGCTGAACCTATAAAGGGGATAATAAAGCCCCGCCAAGACCCTCCGGACATGATAGCATGGAAGAAATATCGAGACGAGAACCCACTACAAACTTTACAAAAACCATCGGTTAAAGCACCGGTTTTTAAACCGTTAAAACCCATCGGATTTACAAAAGCTGAACCTATAAAGGAGAAAATAAAGCCCCGCCAAGACCCTCCGGACATGATAGCATGGAAAAAATATCGAGACGAGAACCCACTACAAATAATAGAGCGCCCTGAATGGATGAAAACCCCGGAAGGGATAGAAGCCCAGATCGGAAAACAAATTTATGAGAAATACGGTCCTTTAAAACCCATCGATTTTAAAAAAGCTGAATATGTAAAGGAGAAAGTAACAGATGTGGATGAACTAAAACAAGGGGTAACATCACCATCAACAACAGAAGGGGTTAAGGATATAGTAGGTTTAACAACTGAACAAAAACAAGCAAGGGCATATGAGATGGCTAAAGCGTATGGTTTATTTAAACCATTACTTTCCTCAAATCCAACCGAAGATTTAAAAGAACAACCAGGAACCTCACAAATCCCGCTAAAAATCATAGCTGTTGCCGGAGCAGTCATATTAGCCTTCATACTATTGCTTTTCGGTCTCGCAGGGGCAATGAAGCACACCGATTAACGCAACCGAACACGATTTTACAATAAAAAAAGAAAAGATTAACACCCGCTGGGTGTTAATTCGTCTTGATGTGCGTCCTGGGGTATATGTACTTCGATATCTGAGGCAGCTTTAGCAGTTTTATGCCTTTCAAGCTGCTTCTGCATCGAAGTAAAGGGCATTTGCTGGAACGGGGTTTTTACATGACTCATGCCCTGCTTAAACACCTTGTGAATCAATTTATGCTTACTCATTCCGATAAGGTCCGCATACATCTCGAGGATGTCTGCGGTTTCCCTCGGTACTGTTATCACTAGATCCACAGGGTCATTTTTATTACACGATTCGGTTATTTGTTCTTGTTTCGGTTCAGTTTCCATAAGTTTTTACCTCCTAACTAAACCACTTTACCAAACTATATAAATTTAATGGTAATAATTACCAATAATTACCAAATAATAGATTAAATATAAATGTATTGGCGTTCTATGGTAATTCATGGCAAAAGCTACGGTGGTTATAAAAGATAAAAATTTCAGGATAGTCATACCTGAAGCGGTACGTATGGTTGAAAATCTGGATGTAGGGGATGTTATCGAAATTGATGTTAAAAAGATTGAAAAACCAAAATCATGACCTGTGCAACCTATATATTTAATACTGTTCACATCTATGAATAAAAATGATGCAGAAATGCTATAACATAATGGTAACGGGAAAAGTCCAGGATATTGGCTTCAGAGCACTCATAGAGGATATTGCGAAGCTGCTTGGCTTAAGAGGATTTGCTTTTAATGACATCGATGGTAGCGTAAAGATGGTTTGCTGTGGTGAAACTGGTGTTATCAATAAATTCTTCAATGAGATTCAAGCCAGGGGCGCGCAAAAAGGGGTAATAATTGAGGACATTGAAAAGGAAGAACTGCCGTTTCATGTCTATCTCCCTGAAAAATTCTCACGGATATATACAGATGAATTTGGAGACCTCGGAAGGAAGCTGGATATAGGAATCGATGTGTTACGTGATATAAAAGCGGATACTTCCGTATTAAGTTCGTTTGTAGCCGAACAGAGAGTACATAACCAGCATCTTGAAAAAATACTTGATAAATTAGCAGAGAGATAAAGTTAGTTATTTTACCTTAAACTGGATAAAGCTTTTTATGAGAAAAACGTATAGATACCTGAGGTGAAGACATATTCTTAGCTTAAAAAATACAAAGTTAGCTGTGTATTGGTTACAGCTAAGTGAAAGTAATACCCGATGAAAGACCTGCTATCCTGGGACCAGACATTATTCAAAGACAGCGAGCTTTTCGAGCTTGACCACATACCCGAGCATTTTCTTCACAGGGATGAGCAGTTACAATCCCTCATGTACTGCATCCGTCCTGCACTGGGCGGCGGACGCCCCCTCAACAGTCTCTGTATCGGCGCCCCGGGCACAGGCAAGACAACGGCAGTGTTTAAGGTTTTTGAAGAAATCGCGAAGCACACGCCGAAAATAGTCCCCGTAATTGTGAACTGCCAGGTAAATTCCACAAGGTATGCGGTATTTTCCCAGATTTTCAAAAAACTCATCGGTTTTGCTCCCCCGACATCTGGCGTTTCTTTCAAGAAAGTGTTCGGTGAAGTAGCAAAATATCTCGCTGAACATGAGAAAGTGCTTATGGTCGCGCTTGACGATATGAACTATCTTTTCTACGAGAACGAAGCCAACGACGTGCTGTATTCCCTGCTTCGCGCACACGAAACGAATCCTGGGGCGCGTGTTGGGGTTATCGCAATCCTGAGCGATACAGGCGTGCCCCACATATTTGACCCGAAAGTGGAATCCGTGTTCCTGCCAGAAGAGATAAAGTTCCCGAAATATTCGTATGATGAAATCAAGGACATCCTTTCAAACCGCGCAAGACTCGGGTTTTATCCAAATGTTCTTGACTGCGCCGTGTTGGATAAGGTCACCGAGCATACCTTTGCGCTTGGGGATTTACGTGTTGGGATAGACCTCCTGAAACGCGCCGCTCTTAACGCGGAGCGCCGTGCAAACAGGACGATATCGCCAGAAGATGTCGAGTCTGCTTATGAGAAATCGCGGCTTATACACCTTTCTTATGTTATGCGGGCGCTGAAAGAGGACGAGAAACGCCTCATTTCCCTGATAGCCGATTCACCGCAATCCACTTCAGGCGAGCTTTATGAGAAATTCCATTTGCAAACAGCTCTTGGTTACACTACTTTCTATGAGATGCTCAACAAGCTTGGCTCTATCAAGCTCATAGATGCGGATTTTACGGGCAAGGGAGAGCGCGGGAGAAGCAGGGTTGTGAAGCTGCGGTACCAGCCCGGGGAAGTCAAAGCGAGGCTGTGAGGTACAATCTCAGCGCCACATACCATCATTATCTTGCTCACGGTTATTCAAAAAACCGAAGTTTCACATCTCCTACAATCCCGCATTCTTTTGCGTATTCAAAATAAAGTTTAAGGCTCTCCACGCTCTCCCCGTCAAAATCATAATTCAACGTATGAAGGTACTCGCGCATGAAACCGCAATCGATTTCTTTTTGCTTTCCTATGAAATTTGCTATCTCGCTAATGTTATTATAAGCATAGTCTTTTGAGTGAAGGAGGGTATCCAGGACGTACCTTACCCTGTCAGGATGCTGTTTTGCGAAATCCTCCCTGACAACCCACAATGCATAGACCATCTTTTTGCCTGTCAGCTTCTTCCATTCATTGCCTAGGTCTGCAATAATATGATATTTCCCTATGGCATGGATAGCGCTGTCCCCGATCAAAAGAGCGGCATCGCCCTGGTTTAGCATCCTTTCTATATCAGTTCCCTGGCACTGCCTGATTTTTACGTTCACGCCTTTGCGCCATAATATTATTTTAACCAGGGTTGCCGAACTTGCTGTTGTTTCGGGAATGCAAAGCGTTTTCCCTTCAAGCTCTGAAAAGTCTGACGACCCGTTTGAGCATATCAATACGCTTTTAGTGAAATCATTTGAAGTAATGGAAAGACCGGGTAATATGAGGAGGTCATCCCGCTTTGCATACATGATTGAAGAAATGGGGCTGATATCAAGCTCGCCATCAAACAGCAACCGTGCAAGCTCAACCGGATGCGCTTCCTTAATCTCTATGCCCTGCGCTTTTACCCTGTTGTGTTCTAATGCGTAATACGGGAAATCACAGTTGGCGAAAGCGATTTTACCAAGGCGTATCATGATTTATCAGATACAGAATAACGATATAAGCATATTAGTTTGATGGACGGATTTTCTGAACCTTCTATAACGTTTTCGTGCTTTTTTGGCATTGGTTATAAGATGTACAACCTGTTAATCTGCAAAATGTGACCATCATGCACATTTTTTCACAGTAAAATCTCGGTCTTGGAGGGGTAACTGGTATAGATAATCTCCTTTTTGAACCAAAAGAATAACCGAACATTTTCCACCACTCAAATCTTCTACCTCACCGTATATATACTTTATCATAATCATGATGAGCATGAGAGAGTTTTTTGATTTAGAATTTGGGGTAAAGTATTTATTCCCACAATCCAATGGAATTCCGGGTGTATCATGGCTTATATTGTTGTATCGGATGTGCATTTAGGCGGCAAGTTATGCAATCAAAAAGAATTCTGCGATTTCCTGAAATGGGTGCGCGGGCTGGTAAACAAGACGGAGACGATTAAATGCAAAGGCAAAGATGTAACCATACATAGTCCAGAGAAATTCATTCTTCTGGGGGACATCCTTGAACTGTGGGATCCAAGAGATGGTAACAGGGATAACGTCATAGGAGATAGTATCCTTCCATTTTCGTTGCTCTCAGACATCAACTGCGATAAGATATATGTAATCGGGAATCATGATGATTCACTGGGCGAACTTGAGGGGGAAGTCGACGATGTGGCATTGCCTAACGGAAAAAAATTCGATATATATGATCGGCATTATCCTGAAAAGGAAAAAACAGGCATCTCAGGAGGAATTAAAATAGGAAGTCAATCATATTTCTTCCTCCACGGTCACCAGTTCGATAAAGAACAGGCTATTCTTGCATGGGTTTCACGCCTGATTGGAGAAAGCTGGAATCCCCTTGGATGGTTCCAGGATCTCTATAATACATTGTTTACAAAAAAACACTGGAAGGCAAGTTTCTTGATTTTCTCGGCACTATTTCTGTTAGGAGGATACTTTTGGAATAAATTGCTGCCACCAGGTTTTCCGAATACACTGACCTGGGCATCGTTGGCAGGAACGACCGGTTCTTTAATCTATGTGATTGTGTCAGCGATAATATTGCTATTTTTCTTAATGAAGGGTTTGTTTGCACTAACGGCGACACTGTTTGTAATACTTTTGGGCGGATGGTTCTTCTGGGAACAATCCAGTTTCTTGGCTATTATATGGGGAACATTGACCGGTTTCTTTGCATTAAGCTCGATACCGGGTGTTGTTGCCAGCACCCAGAGAAAATTCTATAATCTGTTAAAATCTAAAGATAAGACTGTAGAACAGATAATTCACAACGGGTATTACCGTAAGAACAAAGACACAATTCGAGCCAATGTCGTGGTTTTCGGTCATACGCATTTTGCTGATTATTATGGGCCTGATGCAGATACAGGGAACAGATTATTCATCAACAGCGGGTGCTGGTATGGAAAGGATAAATTGATTGACAAAAAAATGCGTTATTCCAATACTTTTGTATACATAGATGAAAGCGGGGCATATATCCTGAGATGGCTTGGCTCCGGGAATATTGAATGCCTTGAAGCATTCCCATGAGGATAATCAGGAATGAAAGCAACAATATAGTTAATAATATTCCTCCCCTATTAGCAATAATGAAAGACGCCATCAGGCAATCATCGGACGGGGTTGTCATTGACCTTGAGATATCGCCGGGGGCAAAAGAAACCGGCGTACATGGTTATAATCCATGGCGCAAGCGCATCGAAGTAAAGCTCTCGGAAAGGGCGCAAAAGGGAAAAGCTAACGCAGAACTTATATCGTTCTTATCGGTTTTATTCAATGTTAATTCGCGGAATGTCCAGATAATCACAGGTTTAACAAACAGTAAAAAATCGGTTAAGATTATTAATGCTAAAGCAGATGATATTTTTAAAATCCTGAATGAAAAATGAATTCCTCCACTCTTGAAGATATAGAACGCCTCGAGCAAATTGAAAAACTTATTCTTGAACTTCAAACACTTTCCGACAGCGGGGCGATTATCGTGGTTGAGGGGAGAAAAGATGCAGAATCGTTGCGTTTCCTGGGCATTAAAGGTGAGATAAGGCTTTCCTCACAACAACCTTTGCTTGAATTCACAGAGCTGCTATCAAAGAGCGGAAAAGAGATTGTATTGCTGACCGACTGGGATAAAAAAGGCGGTATGGCTGCGCATAAGATTATACAGCATCTTCTTGCCTATGGGATTATGCCAAATACGCAGATTCGGGCGAAGATACGCACGCTAACGAAAAAAAGAATTAAAGATATTGAAAGTCTTAATAATTATGTTAATAAGTTGAGATATGAACTGCACGGTATAACCGGATTTTAAAAAAAATAAAAAATTAGTTGGTTTTAGCCAACTAATTTACGATATTTATATTGTTTTGCTGTCTGAACCCACGCCTCCGTCATCATCCGTGACCTTCAGGTTTACGGTATATGGCCCTGACGCTGCGTATATATGCTTCACTGTGTCTATTACTGTATGGGAACCGCCCCACGGGTATGGGTTACTCAGTACGCTGCCATCTCCGAAGTTCCACTCGAAAGTCAGGTCGTCAGTGCCGGGGTCGCTTGCGGTCGCCTTGAACGTAACCTCCTTACCTGCAAGGCTGAATAGACCTGCCAGCGTGAAGTCATACGTCTGGTGATATGACGATGGATTGTTCTTCTGCGTATTGAAGGTAGTCACTTTAGTCATATTACCATCTATGATGACCCACACCGGCGTTCCACCGCTAATAGCAGCCTCCGTATCAAAGATAAGCCTGCCACTGTACGGTTTTGACAGGTCTAAGGTAGCTGATATGGTTGCTTCCTGTTCATTTGGCGAACCTGGCGTCCTGATAATCTTGTTGCTTGCGATTACACCGCCGTTCTGGATTATTTCGAGAGCTACCGAGTTACCTACCTTGCCCTGTCCTGCAATCCTCAGCGTGATTGGAACAGTAGCGTAGTATGACTTATCCAAAGCGACTGTCGGAGCTACGTTATTAACCGTGACGGTTGTGCTCTTTGTATTGGTTGCACCTTTGGTATCTGTTACTCTCAAAGTTACTGTGCCTGAATAATCATCGGGCCAGGTCTTTGAAACCGTTACACCATTTGCCTCGAAAACATTATCGCCGTCAAGGTCCCATTCGTAACTTACAATGCTATCGCCAGCATCTGGATCATACGATGCAGAACCATCAAATGTAATAGGGGAACCTTCGTATCCAACATAAGGACCTTCTGGATTAGCGACTGGGGGGGTGTTGGTTTGTATCCATTTCTTAGAAACTTCATTCGAAGTCTTGCCTCCACCGGTAGCAACGATGGTATCCGTACCTGGGTTTGACCCAATGTAACTCCATGTAGCAATACCATTATAATCCGTTACCGCCGTTCCAGTCCGGGCATTAGGACCAGACACTGTAAAGGTAATTGTCTCTCCGGGTATGGGGTCATTAGTAACAGTTACCAGCTTAGCTGTCAATGTGTGGCTTTCACCGACATCATTTTCAGCGCTCAGTGGCGTCAGGCTAAGCTGAAGTGAGATAACGCTCCCTCCCTGGATGAAAACATCCGAGTCGAGAATACTATCGCCCGCATCTGCAATTGCCAGTTTGATATGGTTTTTTACTCCAGGATTTACATTGGCTGTAGCAGTAATAACTACAGTCAAACCATCAAGTTCTGTATTAATTGTGGCTCCTGGCGGCAGTGGATAAAGCGCATTGTTCCTGTAGAATACCGGGTTTTTGGCGTTTGTGCCCAGGGGATTTCCACCGTTCACGTTGTTAATGGAAACAGGTGTGACTGGAGTTACGCCAGGCAGCACTGCGATGTTATAAGCTGCGCTATTCCCATTGACGAAGAACCCGAAAACATCGTTGAAATTTGTATTTGCATATTCGTTGTATTCATCGGAACCAAATACATAGCTGAAGGTCAATTGACTTGTAGTCGGGACAAAGTCAAATTCCAGTTTTGCCGAGTCATAAGTCGTATAACCAGGAATGAGACTGTTCAGTGCAGCATCACCCGGGAAGTTGTTAATGGTTGTTATTCCATTTTGGTTGTTAGGACCTATAACGTTCCTTATATCTCCGCTGCTCAGGACGACACCACTCTCAAAACCTATGATCCCTGTACCGCCGCTGAATAAACCTGCTGCTCTATTGTTCCCGGTAAATACAACATCGGAAACAGTGACTCCCCCTCCAAGCAAGCTGTTTACAAGTTGTGTTGGTGTCACACCGGAATTCAAATCCTGAGTTATAATACCTGTACTTGCAGAACTAATGGATTTTGTCGGTACATCTCCAACTCGTTCCTCTGCTGTTGCAATAGTAACGCTTAACAATGTTAAGGCAATTGCTATTGCTAATAGTCGAAGAATTCCATTCTTCAGACTATCTTTATTTTTTTTATTTTTCATTATTTCTCCTCCTTTATATTAGTACTTACTTTTGGCAGGGCTCGCCCACGGCTACCCTGTATAGCGCTCCTCTTCGGCGCTTGATGCACTCACCACACTACCCTTGAGGCAAATCCCCGTGCATCTCGGATTTTTTAAAGTATGGTTTTTATCAATGAGATTTAAAGAAATAGTGAACTATTTTCTTCAAATTCTCTTAACCACCCGTTTTTATTATTGAAATGGACTATTTTGTTCCAATTCCAATGCTTTTGTTTGTTTTTACAATATATAAATCTTTCTAAATTGTAACGTTTATTAATTAAGATGCTCATAAACCTGAAAAAAGAATTGAACAAAAAAAATCACATAAACTATATTGCATATAGGATACAATCATTCATCAGGAGAAGGTTGGATGAAGTTACAAACACAAGATAAGATGCACGGGAGATTAATAATACTTTAAATGAGTTGATACAATGGAAAAAAACAGGTTAACGTGGAAGCTCGGTGGAAAAGCCGGCGAAGGCATCATGGCGACTGGTATTATATTTTCCCAGTCATGCTCACGCGGCGGGCTGCATGTGTTCGACATCAATGAATATCCTTCCTTGATAAAAGGCGGGCATAACACCATTCAGGTGAGAGTGGAAGACCGGGAGATATTTTCACAGGTCAAGAGCGTAAACGTACTGATAGCCCTCAATAAAGAGACAGTACTCCTTCACAAGGATGAACTCACTTCAGGCGGAGGGATATTATACGACAGCTCCGAAGTTTTAGACAGGAAGGAACTCAGGGAAGACATAAGGCTCTATCCTGTGCCCTTCAATAACATTATCAAAGAAATCGGCGCGCAGGCGATAATGAAAAATAACGTTGCACTGGGCGCCTCGATTGCTCTCATAGATTATGATTTTGATGTAGTTGCCAGGGTTATCAGGGATACCTTCAAACGAAAGGGAGATAAAATAATCAATGATAATACGTTGGCGGCCAAAGCCGGATATGATTATTTGAAAAAGAATTTCCCAAACGATTTCAATTATAAACTTGAAAAAATTGGGACAGGAGGAAGAATGCTTCTTACAGGCAACGATGCCATTTGCATGGGCGCAATAAAGGCTGGATGCAAGTTCTATTCAGCCTATCCCATGACACCAGCCTCTTCCATACTGCATTTCATGGCAGCCAACGAGCGAAGATTCAATATCGTGGTGAAGCATACCGAGGATGAGATTTCAGCCATTAACATGGCAATAGGCTCTGGCTTTGCCGGGGTTAGGGCAATGTGCGGCACATCCGGCGGCGGCTTCTGCCTCATGTCAGAGGGCTACGGGCTTGCAGGGATGATAGAAGTCCCGCTTGTAATAATACTGGCGATGCGCCCGGGTCCGAGTACGGGCATGCCCACATGGACTGAGCAGGGCGACCTGAAATTTGTGCTAAGTGCTTCCCAGGGTGATTTCCCGCGTCCTGTGATTATACCAGGCGATAATGAGGAATGTTTCTACATGACTGCCGGGGCGTTCAACATCGCGGAGAGATACCAGACTCCTGTGATTGTTTTAACGGACAAGTACCTTGCAGAGAGCCATAAGACCACGGAGAAGTTCGATGCGGGCAGGATAACTTTAGACCGCGGTATCTATGCCTCGCCTGAGGCGCTTGCAGCTTCAGATGAGAAGACATTTTTCAAGAGATATAAATTCACTGAAAACGGGATATCGCCAAGAACCATACCAGGCATGAAAAAAGGAATTTACTCAGCCGCAAGCGATGAACATGATGAGGAAGGCAACATCAGAGAGGAGATAGAGGAAAGAATACAGATGATGCAGAAAAGGATGAAGAAACTGGATACGCTTGCGAGAGAGCTTAAGCATCCGGATATTTTTGGTGCAAAGGATGCAGAGGTTACGATAATTGCTGCCGGCTCGACAAAAGGTCCGATAAAGGAAGCGATGATTGCGCTGGAAAAAGAGGGCGTCAAAGCGAATTACCTCCAGATACTGTATTTATCTCCATTCCCGATAGAAAAAGTGGCAGATGTAATCGATTCTGCGAGGAAGACCGTTGTAGTTGAGAATAATTTCACAGGACAACTGGCTGATATAATCAGGGAAAAAACAGGCAGGAACGTGACTCGCAGGATTCTGAAATACGACGGTCGCCCATTCTATCCTGAAGAAATACAAAGCGCGATAAAGGAGGTGCTGGCACATGGTTAGAATGATTGATTTAAATACGATAGACAAGCCCAACTGGTGTCCCGGATGCGGGGATTTCGGCATCCTCCTTGCGCTGAAAGGAGCGGTTGTGGAACTCAATATCGAGCCTGAGAACACGGTGATTGTTTCTGGTATCGGATGCTCCGGCAAAGTGCCGCACTGGATAAGGACATACGGCTTGCACGGCATCCACGGAAGACCCCTGCCAGTAGCCGCGGCGGCAAAGCTTTCAAACCATGAGCTTACTGTTTTTGCGGTAGGCGGGGACGGCGACGGATACGGAATAGGCATGTGCCACTTCATACATGCGATGCGGCGCAACATCGACATGACGTATATCGTGCACAATAACATGATTTACGGGCTTACCACAGGTCAGACTTCCCCAACAAGCGAGAAGGGGATGAGAACAAAATCAACGCCTTCGGGTGTTATCGAAGTGCCTGTGAACCCGATTGCGCTGGCTATCTCGTCGGGCGCTACATTTGTGGCGCGCAGTTTTGCAGGCGATGTGAAACATTTGCAAAAGACCATCGTGAACGCTGTCAAACACAGGGGTTTCTCGCTGGTGGATGTGTTCCAGCCGTGCGTGAGTTTCAACTTTATCAATACATACGACTGGTACAAGCAAAGGATATACGACCTTGAAACCGTGGGGCATAATCCTGAGGATAAGATGGCTGCTTTTGTGAAGTCGCAGGAATGGGGCGAGAAAATACCTATCGGCGTGTTTTATAAGGTGGCGCTGCCTACCTATGAGGATGAGCTTCCGCAGATTAAGGAGATGCCGCTTGTGAAGCAGGCGATTGATAATGTTGATATAAGCAAGCTCATGGATGATTTTGTGTGAAGATTCATATGACATAACCAGTATATTTGCTGGAAGTGTAGCAGCCCAAGAAACCGAAAAAAATTAAAGAATCAGGGATGCTACAGTACGTTGATATTCAAGAAGCATCTTAAAACTCTTCCGCCATATCCAGCTCGTGTTCAAAGCGCCATGGAATACACTTTGGTCTTTTCCTGTCCCTTTCCCTTATCTTGTCCTGCAGTGCCTTATAAGCCATATGATACTCAGCATCTCTCGCAGGGTCGCGCTTTGATTCTTCTTTCAGTTCAGATGTAATATCTTCCAGTTGCCTTATGGACATATACTTGTAGCGGTCGGCGCTTGAGTCAATAAAAATACCTCCCATATTGCTTTTGCCCGATGTCGGTTTTGTAATTAATACTCTTTTAATAGGGTTATATAAGGTTATGGTGGATGATTTTGTGGAAATCCTTTTAACTCTACAAATTCATTTCAACTTAATGTTTGATAGAGATGAATTTGAGCGCTGGATGGCGCAGGCATCCGATACTTTGAAATCCGCCAGACAGGATTATTCTATAAAAAGCTATAACTGGTGTTGTTTTAAGGCGCAGCAGGCGGCTGAGTATGCAGTTAAAGCGCTCTTGAAAGGGCTTGGGATTTCTGCTTATGGGCATTCTATTGTAAAGTTGTTCAAGGATTTAGAAACTTATGGTCTGGATATAAAAAACCTGACATCCTGCGCCCGAATTCTGGACAGGCATTATGTTCCTGCAAGGTATCCCGATGCCTTTACCGAAGGCAGCCCTTTTGAGTTCTATGATGATAAAACAGCACATGAAGCCCTTGGCTGCGCTGAGAAGATTTGTGATTTTTGCATCACGATGGGGAAGAAATATGAATAAAGTGAATGATATTTT
>JAHFCV010000125.1 GCA_023249275.1 Candidatus Methanoperedens sp. | reverse complement strand
ACGGGTGACAAAAGCGGTGGAGCGCTTACTTCTGGCCTCGGATGAGGGGCAGCAGACGCTGGATAAGTGGTTTTAGCTCGATTTTATTCCAAGCGCCCCATTCGTCTTCTTTATCGACTTAGCCCCGTCCTTTTCCAGTTCCAGCATCGCCCTGATGGCATCCACATTCTCAGGAACCACATCGGATTCCTGGTGTATCGCCTGGAAGAAGTAGAGTTCGCCTTTGTTAATCGCAATCGAGTCCTTCCATACCACGTTCTCCCACATATCGCCTCTCGGTCTTCCCATGTCCTTTGCTAACTCCATCGCCTCTGCAGTTGATTTTATCCTGTCCTTGCTGCTCACGAGCCTGATTCTCGGTCTTTTTTCAAAGACTTTAATAATATCGTCTTCACTGCATGCCTTTTTCAATTCGATATTCAGCGCATGAAGGTGCATGAGCGTGGTTGAGGTCTTTACCGCCATGGTGGTGATGTCAATTTTTGGAAGAATGGAGTTTACATCTGTACCGTGGTGCGACGGAAGTTTGATGGGGTCGGGAATGAGAGCGTTTATTGGCCCTGTTTTTATGTCATTGGGATCGGCAGAACGACGCATCAATGTCACCCGCGCTTTCTTCACGCCAAATGCAGTATCAAGAGCATACAAAACCCTGACAAGTCCAGTGGTGTTGCATGAGACCACTCTTGCAAGCTCTCTGCCCAGCGCGTCATGGTAATTTGCCTCGGAATTGAAAGAAAATCCCGTCAGTTCATGCTCTTCCCCGCCCTGCCAGATACCCTTGACTCCGTGTTTATCATAAAGTTTCTTGTACTCTTCGCCAGTATCGCCGGGTGTTGCATCAATCACGATATCGGTTTTATCCAGCAGTTCTTCAAGCGTGCCGCTCACGTCTATTTTTGATTTTTCAAATAGCTCGATGTTTTCCTTTGCCGGCACATAAAGGTCGTATCCTTTTTCCTGCGCGATGCGGGCTTCAAAACTGGGTTTTGTCTTCACCACACCAACGACTTCCATGTCGTCCTGCGCCGCCACCGCATCTGCCACTCGTTTTCCTATCGTTCCATATCCGTTGATTGCTACTTTTGCCTTCATCTGTTATTCTCCCTGCGCCAGATTATTCAACCTTCTATTATAGCTTCCTGTTTTGTCAAATTAATATCGACAATTTTTCCCTTAATTGTTTTAGATTCGCCAAGCAGGCTTTGGAGCTTGATTGCATCTTTATCCGCTGTTATGCGTACCACATCTTCCATTATGGTTTTTCCTTTCAGGATTACTTTGAGTTCGCACATAGCAGTTAAATCGGTCTATTTGATATTAATATTTATCATACCCTGAAACTATACAGGGATGGAGGCTTTGCTATACCTGAACTTAAAGGCTTGATAATACCGGATTATACAGTAATGGAAGAGCACTCCATAGTGGTTCGCGGCGATGTTCTTGTGGGGAATTACGCAGAACTCTCTTACGGATTGATCGCAGCCACGGTAATCGCCGGGGAGCATGTGAAAATCAACGGCAATATACTTTCGGAAAATGATGTCAGGATAGATATGTGGTCTGAGATAACAGGGGACGTGCGGACAAAGACCGATGCGTATCTGGGGGAATTTGTGAGGATTTCAGGAAAACTCTTCGCAGCCGGAAATCTTGATGTGGGAAATAACGTGAGAATCGACGGGGGTTATGATGTCAAAGGCTGGCTTGTGGTGCGCAATCCGCTCCCTTTCGTCATGTTTGTGTTCCTCTATTTGATGGCGTTGCTTCGTTTTGGCAGTGAAGAGGAGGTTGAAAAAGCACTCGCGGAGCTTTTCTCGGAAGATGAATCCGGGAATAAGGTGATGTCGATACCTGATAAGACGAAGATAGACCTTGAAGCGATAAAAACCACTTCACGCGCCATAATCGGGAACTACTGCCGCCTGCTTGGGAATATCCGTGCGCGGTATATGCGCATGGGTAAGCACGTAACATTGTTCGGAAGCATCCGCACGACCGGGGATATAACAATCGGGCGAGACTGTATCATCCATGGGAATCTTGTCACGACAAAGGGGAAAGTGAATATAGAGAGGAACTGCAAGGTGCTGGGTAAAGTCCAGGCTGATTCCATAGTAATGCATGAAACATCAAAAGTGGATGGCACTTTGATTGCCCCGAACGGGGTGGTAATAGAGCGGGATGACCTTGAGGGAGTGGACGAGTCCGGGAAAAGGTTGTTTTACGGGTTTACGCTGCTTGAGGATATCTAAAAAATTTCCAGGGATACTATCGCCTTTGAGAACCTGAGACACGCCTGATGTTTGCAATTATAATTATCACTCAAACTCAACAATAGCTTTTTTTGCACCTATCGGAGTAATCAGCGCCTGCGTACCTTTCTCAATATGATACGACTCCCGAAGCTCCTTCGGAAGGCGCAGCAATAGTATTTTCCCGCTCTCGCTTAATTTTCTCTTGTATAAAGCCTGCCCTCTGGGCGCAACGCCAAGCGCGGCTTTTAATCCCTTCTCGATTTTGTGTATGGAATCCGGATGGTTGAAGTATATCTTTCTGCCAGTGCTTTTGTGCTTCCTGACAAGAACGTCTGTAATAACTACTGGGATGCCATAGTTTTCAATTACAACATCTTCGTACACATCTTCAAACTCGATATTCTTTTTCATATTTTCACCTCTGTAAAGTGCGTTTTTTCTTTCGATTGAGTATGGTTATGACAACAATAAGTCCCTGATTTGACTCTTCGATGCCTATGATGCATGGATAGATATGCTCATTCAATTCCGATTCGCACAGGTATCTTGTTGGAAAATATTCAGTGTTATGAAGCTCCTTTCTTTTTATATCAGGATTGATCAGAATTTGTTTTATAAACTCAAATAACTGGAAAGGATTTATGTCCCATCTATCATAAGCCCTGTTGTCCCTATAAATATGCTCATCTATGCCTATGCGTTCTTCAGATGCTAATTTTTTTACAAGCTCCTGGATTTGCTTTTTTTCTTTATTATCCAGATGTACTATTCTGTATGGTTCTTCCTCTGGCATCGTACAAAAAAGGTATGTTTTAGTATTTAAATACGCGCCTGAATTTCAATTTTCAAGAGTTTGTTCCGAATTTCAATACCACTTTGGGCATGAGAAGCACCTATCGCTTGTATTACTCGCCTGCAATCAGAAGAATAAGTCTCATCCCCTTTTGTGGATGCGATAAAAACATTTGCATCAATGCAGATCGGCTTCATTCATTATGTCTCCTGTCCTTTTTCGTCATTTCAAGGACAGAAGGGGCTGTTTTTGGCCATTTTTTTTCGAGTTTTTTGGCTTGCGCAAGCCATGCTCGTGCTGCCGCTCTTGTCTCATTTTCAGTTGTGCGGCTGCCGCTTTCGAGAACCATCTTTCTCAGGTCATGTATCTGTTCGTCTATGGATGCTATTTTCTCGATTATTTCGCAATCTGCCATGAGTCTTAGTTCTATTTTTCTTGGTTTAAATAGTTGCTTGAGGATGTTTAAGTGGTTGTTACGGATTTCCACACCTCTTCGAGCAGTGAAAGATGCCTAAAGTTTGCAGTCATGGATGATTACTTTCACCTTGCTTGGAGAACCTTTATTTATTTACAACCTGTAGAATGAAATATGTCAAAGGCGAAATTCGAGAAAAAATGCCAGCAATGCCCAAAAGTGGTGCGAGGTACAAATCCGTCCATACTTGAAAGAAATTATGCCCTCCATCTCAAGTGGCATGAATTAAATCCATGAATAGGTCTCTATGTTAATCCCAAGAACCACAAGTAAAAATCAGGAAGAAAAAAGCCTCCAAGTTTCTGCTGAGCCTGTAAATCCGAAGGCGCCAGAACAACCTCAATGGCTGGAGACGATTTTAGAACGGTATCCAGAACAGGTTGGTGAATTACTGAAAGCCCTGCCTGAGATGATTACAGGAAATCCGAAAAAGATAGAGGCAGAAACAAAGATTGCCATGAGGACTTTGACGGGTTTCTTTATTCTCATGGTTGTAATAGTCACCATTACGGCTTATCTTGCATACAATAAAATACTTGGCGGTGATGCCGTTGGGTTTATCTTGGGAAGTGCTTTCGGCAGTATCACAACATTCCTTTATAGGTATTTGATTCCAGCGGAAACACAATAATATCGAGTGTCTGCGCCATTCCGAGGCGCAACTCAAAGTTTGCGGTTTCAATTAGAGAATACATTAAAACCCTTTGAAAAACCCAAGCCGCATCAATAAACAGTCACGCTTTTTACTCCTTTTATCTTAGTAAGAGTATTCACAAGCTCCCCGCTCACCTTGCCTTCAGTGATAATGGTAAGCTGGGGATTTTCTGTAAGGTACGGGTCATCCGAGACCGCCTGCCTGATGGTTATCCCGTGCTCTGCCACTGCGGTTGCGACTGCGCCTAATAGCCCCTTACGCGCTGCGTTATCCGGCGCGATGACTATCACGCCAAGACCGAGCAGGGGCGCAACCTCCCGCAGGAACGGCATCGTTCTGATATTGCGGAATATCGCCACAAGCTGCGCGTCCTTTGCAATTGTTTCGCAGGTTGCATCAACCACGCGCCTGTCCACACCTATCTCGTTCGCTATCTGGGTATGCGGTATCTCAATGATGCCTGAGACCACCCTGCCGTCCGGATTAATCTGGAATCCTCTTTCCAAAAGCAATCGTATGACTTTTTCCTGGGCAGGATGGTTCTTGAATTTTTCCTGGATGATAGTCCACATTAGTTCTAATATGGTTGTACTTTATACAAATGTTTTATCATGGCTGAGCTTAAAGCAAATTTAATAATAGAGCTTAAAAATCTAAAATAAACCCTATTAAAAGCTCAAATACCAAAAAAGTTCATATAAGAAGCTCTGGATATTCAAAATCAACAACGAACTGGTACGAACTCGTACTAACTCAGGTGGTCGTGAGTTCGTATCGAGTTCGCTGTGAGTTCGTTGTTTATTCCTTCAGCGCCTCTGTCTATAATTTCTTCTGACCCTCTCAGTGACCTCCTTCACCCATTTTGACTTCCTTCATCATAGGCGCATCTTTAGGCTTTGCACCGCTTCCCGGCTTGGTATATTTCGTTTTCACTTTATTAGCGATATCTTTTCCAAGCCTCTTGCATTCCTCAAGGTCTTTTTCCGCAGGTTGATATTGAATACGTAATACCGGATCAATTACCTCCATGCCGAGCGCACGCATCTTTTCTGCAATCATTATAGGCGCTTCTCCGCTCCATCCATACGAGCCGAAAGCTGCGCCTACTTTTCCTTTCGCGTTTGCCTTTGCGAGGCTGTCGATGAATTTTTCCATAGGAGGCAGCATCTTATAATGGAACGTCGATGAGCCAATCGCAATGGCGTCAGCGGCTTTCATGTCTTCAATTTTTGCCTCATGGAAATTCATGGCGACTGCATCTACGTTTCTTGAAGCTGCGCCTTCAACAATCGCATCCGCCATCGCTTTTGTGTTACCGGACGTACTGAGATATACAACAACTACTTTTGGCATTTTTCCTCCCTTCGTATCGAGATTGGAATTATACTCTGCACTATATCCCTATCTCATGATAATGTTAAAAGTAATTTTAGATATAGTTATCGCTCATGCTGTGCGGCTTTCTTTTTCAACACCCTGCCGTGCCTGTCTATCTCCCCTCTTTTGATGCGGGTGCTGGATATAGGCAATCCGTCGTCTGCAAGAACATAATCCACGAGCACGATTTCTATCAGCCTCAAGCCTTTCCCCCCGCGTATCCTGTTTATTTTCAGCGCGACAGGATGCGTTTCTGGAGAGACAACAATAAAATCAAAATCCTCAATTATAGTAGGACCGAACGGGTCATCCAGCCTGGCAATTACAGGATTGATTCCCTGCTCAATGATAAATCCCATGACTTCATTATAACGTGAGCGATAATCAACAACTTCATGAACCTTGTTTTTAACCATTTCGTCGGATGTAAGCCCGACAAGCAACTCACCGCCGCGGCTAAGTTCGCAGGCTTTCATCAAAAGCGCCTTATGACCGTCGTGCAGAGGGTCAAATGTCCCTCCAACGGCTACCCGTGCCATAGTCGCAGAATTGGACTGGCAAATGATAAGAGTATCCTTTAATATCTCTTAAGTGATTTTAGGGGGGTATGATAAACCTTAGTTTATCAAAAAACTTTAGGAAAGTTTTATCAAACGACAGGTATGCGAAGCATACCTGAACACGCCCTCCCGAGGCGTGACTCGGGACCGGATAAAGCGAGGTGTCGGTTTATGGCAGAAGAGACAATACACTGGGCAGATGTTATAGCAGAAAACGTACTTGCGCGGGGAAAAAAGCACACGGTAGCCTCAGGCATCACACCTTCAGGCCCTATCCACATAGGCAACATGAGAGAAGTGGTCACGGCAGATGCGGTTTACAGGGCGCTTTCGGACAAAGGTGCAGATGTGCGGCTTATCTATATTGGAGACACACTTGACCCGCTCCGTAAAGTGTATCCGTTCCTTTCAAAAGATTACGAAGCCCATGTAGGAAAACCGCTGTCTGAAATCCCATGCCCTTGCGGCGGTCACAAGAGCTATTCCGAACATTTCCTGCTTCCATTTATCGATGCGCTGCACACCCTGGGAATCAAGCCTGTGGTTTACAGGGCTGATGAACTCTATAGGGAGGGAAAGTACGTTGAAGCGATTAAAAAAGCCCTGCTCAACAGGGATGCAATTGCCCGCATACTCTCCGAAGTTTCAGGACGGGAACTTGAACCCGACTGGAGCCCGTTCAATCCAATCTGCAATGATTGCGGGCGGCTGAGCACGACAAAAGTGACCGGGTTTGACATTGAAAAAGAAACCATTGATTACGTATGTAAATGCGGTTCGCAGGGCAGCGTTTCCATGAAAGGCGGAGGCAAACTTAACTGGCGCGTTGACTGGCCGGCGCGGTGGCCTATTTTCGGGACAACCGTTGAGCCGTTCGGCAAAGACCATGCCACAGCAGGCGGTTCTTACGATACAGGAAAGAGGATTGCCCGCGAAATATACAATTATGAGCCGCCGTACCCGATAGTGTATGAGTGGATAATGCTGAAAGGCAAAGGAGCCATGCACTCATCCACGGGTCTTGCGATATCGATAAACGATATGCTTGAAATAGTGCCGCCTGAAGTA
>JAHFCV010000124.1:3271-7210 GCA_023249275.1 Candidatus Methanoperedens sp. | reverse complement strand
AATTGTTACTGATTTCTTGGCTTTTGTTTTGATGCACACACAAAAGAATGAAAGCCAATGAAATCAACTTATCTATTTCAGTAGCGGGATAAGAATATGCGTTTATACTTTCCTATGCGTTTAAAAAATACTTTAGAAATCAAAATACTCTCAAGGATAGCTATGTTATTGAAAAAATTATTAGCGATTTAAACGAGGCAATTTCTTATTAAATATGATCGGAAGTATCCCGATTAAACCATAACATCGCCTAATTTACCTGATATTTTATCGGTTTTTGTTGATAATATCTTCAATTCTCACCTCACCGCCGCCTCCACGCACTCCTCCGTGGTCGCCATAATACTCCTCGCCCCGCACAAATTCGGCACATACTTATGCGCCTTGCCAGAGTTCACCATCATGCAGCCAAACCTCTCGCTCGCAGGCGAAACCACCATGCAGGTGTCGCAGAAAACCTTTGCGCCGCTTTTCTCGATTTTTCTTATCAACTCAGGATGCTTATTCTTTATGGCGCGCGAGGTGCATACCCAAACTTCCTTTTTCACTTTTTTGCCCTTCAAAAGCTGCGCAAGTCTTTCAAGTTCGCTGACGCTGCTGTGAGGACAGCCGAATGCGATTAAATCAGGCTCGCCAGAGGAGTAAACCGCTTTTATCTGCGCCTCCTCAATTGTAATCTTCTCCTTCGGCGCCTCGTATTTCCCGGCTTCAGGCGTTGCGCCTGCAACGTGATACAGCGCCACGGCGCCTGAGGCTGCCATTGCGGCGCCGAGCGATTTGAGTTCGTCCTTCGATGGTTTAGATTTAAGCTCAAAAAAAGGCACTTTATCTCCAACCATCTCGCCCACGATATACCCCAGCGCCCCGTAATCAGAATCATGAAGCTCTGCCTCGACCTGGATTAAAACATGAGGAATTCTATTCTCATCCAGGTGGAAACCGTAATTTGCAGTTTTGCCTATCAATGCAGCGGTAAGCGCGCTTGGTCCTCCTTCCCTGTTCGTTCGCGCCCCGATAACGGAGTTGGCGTATGAGATTGCCGAGGATTCGCTCCATGCAACATGGTCTCCGAATGCTGCGAGGTTATTGAAGATATTATACGGCGTGCATGAGCATTCGGTTCTCACGCCAAGCGCCTCGTATGCCTGTATTATCTTTTCCTGCTTTTCAGCAAAGCTCTCGCTTATTCCCATCTCGCGCCAGCATTCCCTGTCCATCCCGGCTGGGTTCAGGATCGAAGGCACTGCCACTTTTCCTTTTAAATCGGATAGCCATTCAAGACCTGCATCGCCTATGGTCTTGTAAGAAACGCCTGCAATCTGGGCGCTCTTTATGGGAATCAGCCTGTCAGCATCGTATATATCGCCAAGGGCTGCGAGTATCTCCATAGCTTTCTGGTAGGTGGCGCCGCGCTCTCCATTGAAGAGCTTTTCTTCGTCAGGGGTGAGGTACATCTATGCCTCACATCTGCGTTTATCTGCGTTCATCTGCGGTTCGTTTTCACTCATACCTTTGGCTTAGGAACCCTCTGGAATTTCCACTTCTTACTCAG
Source organism: Candidatus Methanoperedens sp. (assembly GCA_023249275.1). Classification (GTDB taxonomy): domain Archaea; phylum Halobacteriota; class Methanosarcinia; order Methanosarcinales; family Methanoperedenaceae; genus Methanoperedens. The sequence goes on along the minus strand of JAHFCV010000124.1, from coordinate 5,658 downwards.
CTCCATCGTGGCATCGATACCCACTTTTGTCCCGATGCCGTTCTCAGAGCGCGGGTCAAGGGTGCTGCCCCTGACATTCGGATAAATGTAGATGTCCTCATCGCCCTTAACGCGTGTCGCGATTGCGAACTCAATATCATTCGGGTCGAAAATATTGATGTCATCATCCACAATGATTACATGCTTCAAACTCTTGTGCGCTGCGAAAGTGGCATCTATCGCATGCTTTGCTTCATCGTCGTTTGTCTTATGGATTTGCACAACAGCATGGAAATAATAGCAGCCGCCCGGGGTCATGACCACGTTTTTCACATCCGCCACTTTTTTCACTTCGTTAAAAATCAAAGGCTCATACGGAATCCCCATCAATATATGATGTTCGCTTCCGGCTGGAAGAAGGGCATGATAAATCGGGTCGCGCCTGTTCATCACGTTTGTGAGGTAAACCACAGGCTGCTTCCTGATTATATCATACCTGTCGCTTATGTCCACAAACGGTCCCTCATCCACAAGTTCAGTGGGATGGATGTAACCTTCAAGCACAATTTCAGCATGAGGAATCTTGATGCCGTTCTCGCATTCAAATAACTCGATAGGCTCACCGCTCAGCGCTGATGCATAATTGAACTCTTTTCCTTCAGGCACGCGCGTTGAGACCGCAAACAGCGTCACAGGGTCGATTCCGATTACGATAGCAACAGGAAGTGGCTCCCCATTTTCCTGTGCTTTTTTATAAAGGTTATACGTATGCCTGAATTCAACAAGCCTTACTGCAAGCCTGTCTTTTCCAATTACTCGCAGCCTGTGTATTGAGGCGTTCATTACTCCCTCGTATTCCGAAACCACAACACCTGCTGTAATATAAGGCGCGCCGTCCCCTTCGAAATGCGTGAGGATGGGAAGCTTCGAAAGGTCGGGTTTTTCTATGATTTCTTTTGTAGGCGAATCTTTAACAATTTTTACTTCCCCTTCGGGTTGCCGCGATGAGAGATGGCTTATTATCCTGTCCTGCGGCACCCCGAGGGCTTCCGCAAGCAGCTCCCTTGAAGCCAGGATATTCATTACAACTTTTGAACCGTTGACATTTGTAAAAAGGGCGAGCTCTTTCCCGACTGTGGCTGAAACCTCATACACAGGCGAGAGAGGTTTTTTTATCTCCCTGAGTTTCCCTTCAGTTTTGAGCTTATCTAGGAATCCCCTGAAACTCATTCACGCCACCGTTTGTATAGGTTATGCTCAATGTGAAGAAGGTCAAGGGCGCGCCCTGCCATAAAATTAATAATCTCATCAATAGATTTGGGCTTTGGATAAAACGCAGGACAGGCTGGAAGTATGGAAGCGCCAGCCTTTGCCGCGCGTTCCATGTTTTTTATGTGGATTAAATTCAGGGGAGTTTCGCGCACCATTAAAACAAGGGGGCGTTTTTCCTTCAGGCAGACATCGGCAGCTCTTGAGATTAATGTATCAGACATCCCCACTGCTATTGAAGCGAGAGTCTTCGCGCTGCACGGCGCGATTATCATGCCTTTCGTTTTGTGGGAGCCGCTTGCTATGGACGCTGTGAAATCGTCATCGTCATATACATGGTCGCCAAGCTGTTCGACTTCCTGCACAGAGAATTCGGTCTCGATCCGGATAAGTTTTTTTGCTGAGCCGGATATTACCAGATGGGTTTTGTATCCTTCCATTTGTTTCAGGGTTTCAAGAATCCGTATCCCGTACTGCACACCCGATGCGCCGCTGATGCCTATAATAATTTCTTCAGTCATGATGTATAATTGGTTTACTATGTTTGAATAGTTTTTGTTAAGAATAATAGTATTGTTTAGCATGATGAAAATCACGAATGGCACGAATAAACAAATCACACGAATATCAGGATGCGAATGTATTATTGGTGATATAGTTATCGGGGGATTCTCATCAACTTTGGCTCACCACGCATTGAGGATGTACGCATCGACTAACCTGTGCGTATTTGTGTCATTCGTAAATTCGTGAAATTCGTGATAAAAGCCTCATACAATCACTAAACAAGTACGAATAATATTATATCCAATAGACACAATTCCAGCACTTAACCATGATTCAAATACTATATGACATTGCCCTGCGCCTCGGTCTCGGTCTTATTCTGGGCGTTATGCTCATTATTTTCATCACAATAGTTGAAACTGCCTTTTACAATCACAATAAACAGATACATATAGTTGTAATAGCCTTTCTCATAGCGCTGATTATATACGCGCTCGGGGATATCGCCATCGAGATATTACGGATTTGACTTTTTCCTTCGCAGTTTGCCGATTAATCTTCTTATCCTGCTCTTGCCAGGGTTTTTAATCTTGATTCGAAGGTAACCACGTTTTGAATTTATTACCATTTTA
>JAHFCV010000124.1:0-3171 GCA_023249275.1 Candidatus Methanoperedens sp. | reverse complement strand
GAGATATTACGGATTTGACTTTTTCCTTCGCAGTTTGCCGATTAATCTTCTTATCCTGCTCTTGCCAGGGTTTTTAATCTTGATTCGAAGGTAACCACGTTTTGAATTTATTACCATTTTAAATACAGTATCTTCAGGACAGGAATCCAGAAAATTCTTTGTCTCTCTCCCGGCAGTCTCCTTATTAATTCCCGTGTATTCCATGCTCATACTCAATCAGCTACAATTGGAATAATTATATATCTATCCTTCTAATCTATAAGCCTTAACTAAAAGCAAAAGTATTAACCAGAAATAGCCGGCAAAAATATGGTACTCGATAAACTTGGCGGTTCGCTTCAGGACGCTATTAAAAAACTCGTTGGCGCAGGCAGGATAGATGAAAAGATAGTGGACGAGGTAGTAAGGGATATCCAGCGCGCCATGCTTCAGGCTGATGTAAATGTCAAGCATGTGATGACATTATCCCAGAAAATTAAGCAGCGCTCGCTCAAAGAAGCGCCGCCAGGAGGCATGAACCCGAGAGAGCATGTGATACGCATCGTTTACCAGGAACTCATAAATATCCTGGGGAAAAGCGCGAATGTCAGGCTTGCCCCGCAAACCATAATGATGGTGGGGCTTCAGGGAAGCGGCAAAACAACCACGACTGCCAAGCTGGCGCGCTATTTCCAGAGGAAGGGGTTGAAAGCCGCAGTTGTATGCGCGGATACCTTCAGGGCAGGAGCCTATGACCAGTTAAAAACCCTGTGCGACAGGATGGGTGTTTTTTTCTATGGCGAAAAAGACGTCAAGGATGCGGTAGCTATCACCCAGCGCGGCTTGAAGGCAATTGAAAAATACGATGTAAAGATAATCGATACCGCGGGGAGGCATGCACTTGAGAAAGACCTGATAAAAGAAATGGAAGATATACATAAAATTTCACATCCTGACCACAAGTTCCTGGTGCTTGACGCAGCCATGGGTCAGCTTGCAAGCGAACAGGCGCGCGCCTTCAATGCTTCTATCGGAATAACCGGTGTTGTCATAACAAAGCTTGACGGGACAGCCAAAGGCGGAGGCGCCATGTCTGCGGTTTCTGATACCGATTCTGCGATTGCTTTTATTGGCGTTGGCGAGACCCCGGATGACCTTGAAAGGTTCGAGGCTGACAGGTTCATTTCCCGCCTCCTTGGTATGGGAGATATCAAGTCCCTTATCGAAAAAGCAGAGGAAACCCTGAAAACCGAGGATTTTGATGTGGAAGCCATGCTCAGCGGGAAGTTTACGCTCAAGGATATGTATAAACAACTGGAAGCCGTGAACAAAATGGGTCCGCTAAAACAGGTAATGTCCATGATGCCTCTCGGAAAGCTGGGGATGAAAGTATCGGATGATATGTTCGCAGTGACACAGGAAAAAATGAAAAAATACAAGTTTATTATGGATTCGATGACCGATAAAGAGCTTGATGACCCCAAGCATATAAACAGCCCGCGACTCACAAGGATTGCACGCGGCTCCGGGACAAAATATGAAGAGGTACGAGAATTGCTGAAATATCACAAGATGATGCAGAAGACCATGAAAGGCATGAGCGGGGGCAAATTCAATATGCAAAAAATGATGAAGAAATTTGGAATGTGAGAGAGACGGTTTTAGCCAAGCAGTTCACGATGAACTTTGATGAACCCAATAATATTCAATTCTTTTAGACGGGTTCATCAAACTTTCAACCTGATACATCTTATATTCGTGAAATTTGTATACTCGTGTGATTCGTGATTTATTTCCAGATTATGCAGATAAACTATAAATTCATTTTTGAGGGGCGATTATTTATTGTTTGTAAGTATAGATAACCAGCATGAACCACGGAGAAGTCCTCGCCCTTCGAAAAGCCTTTAACTCGGTGAGGGAAAAGCAGGCTTTGAACCCTCCCGCAGGCTTCACTGAAAGAAAAAAGAGGCTAAAAACCGCAAGGGAGCTCTGTGTGGGGAATGAAGAACTCCTGGCAAAAGCAATTGCTAACCTTAAGAAAAACGGCATAAAAGTCCATATCGCAAAAGAAAAGCAGGAAGCGATTGACATTATCCTTGCTGAGCTCGGGGATGAAAAACTCGTTGTAAAATCCAAATCCAATGTCACAAAGGAAATAGAATTAACAAAAGCTCTTGAAAAAAATGGAATAACAGTAGTTGAAACAGATATCGGAGATAGGATTTTACAGCTCCTGGGCACAAAACCATCCCATCCCACTGGTCCGGTGGCGCATCTCTCGGCAAAAGAAATTGCGAAGCGGCTTTCTGCGCACTACGGCTTGCCTCTCGCAGGAACTCCTGAAGAAATTGTAAAAGTTGTGAGGGAGGATGTTATTTCCAATATCAATAAAGCCAGGATAGGCATCACAGGCGCCAATGCCATAACAGCCGAAGAGGGCTCTATCCTGATGACGCATAATGAAGGGAATATCTATGAGGTCATGAGGAAGGAAAAACACATAGTCGTCACCTCCATAGACAAGGTTTACCCTGACATTGAAGCCGCGGTTAACATGATAAAAATCCTGTCCTTCAATGCCACAGGCTCAATAATTCCTTCTTTTCTTGAAGTAATAACAGGCGTGAGCAAGACCGCAGATGTTGAGAAGAAATTTGTTAAGGGGGTTCACAGCCCTTCTGAAATTACTTTAATACTGGTGGATAACAAAAGGAGCGAACTGGCAAAGAATGGTTTTAAGGAACTCCTGTACTGCATTGGCTGCGGGAACTGCCTGCTTCATTGTCCCATGTATAATACGGTCGGCAATGAATTCGCTATGGATAATAACCTTGGGGGAAAGGGCATCGCTTATTATTCCCTTTCTCATGATGAAAAAAATAAGAAACTGGAGCTTTGTTTAACCTGCGGTAAATGCAAGGAGAATTGCCCTTTAGGACTTGATATACCTGCAATAATTAGAAAAATCAGGAGTGATGGGAGCTCTTCGGAGATTTATTATTTTTTAAAATCACATATGATATGGGGATATTATCAGATTCTCCTGAGATTAAAACTCGAGAACAGTTAATATGCACCGATCGGGATTTGAACCCGAGTTATTAGCTTGGAAGGCTAAAGTCATAGCCGCTAGACCATCGGTGCAACCGATGTTTCCCTAAGTGATTAAAAGCATTTAACGGTTTCGTT
>JAHFCV010000123.1 GCA_023249275.1 Candidatus Methanoperedens sp. | reverse complement strand
GGATTACACCAAGCGCAATGGAGGTTGAGATATCGCCTTTGCTAGTCTCTGACGTTATCGCGGTTGTAAGCGTGCGCGTGTAGGATTCTCCCTCGCCTATGCCTCCCACGCTGCCTGTGTATGCGATGTTGCCGCCTACGATGAGGATGGCGCCAACCTCCGCAAGCGCCCTTCCAAGCCCTGCCAGTACGGCTGTGATGATACCGAACCTTGCTTCCAGAAGCGTTGCAATGACAACATCCTTCCCGCTTCCTCCGAGGGTATAGACGGTCTCGATTATAGGTCTGGGCACCGCTTTTATCGCAGCAAGGGAGATGCCTGTTATTATCGGCGTGACAAGGATGTACTGGGCAATAATCATGGCTTTTGGCGTGAATATCATGTTCAGGAAACCAAAAGGACCTGCGGGCACAAGCATCACAAAAATAAAAAGCCCCACAAAGACAGGCGGCAGTCCCATGCCTGTATTTACAAGCGTGATGAGAGCCTGCTTGCCCCTGAAGTTCAAAAAAGCAAGGGCAAATGCCAGGGGTATGGCAGTGAGGGTCGCAAGTATGGTAGCAGAGCCCGATACTTTTATCGAGACGCCTGTTATGCTCAGGATATAGGGGTTTAGATGGATTATCAGTTCAAACGCCCTGGAAATTCCTTGATACAGAAAGTCAGCGCTGCTCATTACTCCTTAATACCTGCTGCCGGAACAAAAAGTCCTTCTCCGTATTTGTCCTTACCATAGTTCCCGATGATATTCTGTCCTCCTTCCGATGTCACATAATTGATATATTTCATTGCAAGGTCATATTTCACGTTCGGGAACTTCGCAGGATTAACAGCCATGACATGATAGGGGTTGAAAAGATACGTCTGGTCGGATTCGAAAAGAATCCTGAACTTTATTTTGTCTTTCATGGCAAGGTATGTTCCCCTGTCAGAGAGTGTATAGCCATTCTTAATATCAGCAGTTGTGATAGTCTCGCCCATGCCTTTGCCCACGGATTGATACCACGTTCCTGCAGGTGTGATATTGGCGGCTTTCCAGATCGATTTTTCCATTACGTGAGTGCCCGACTCATCACCCCTGGAAATAAAAGGAGCCTGTTTTGCGGCTATTCTGCTGAATGCATCCGTGGCATTGCTGGCATTCTTTATTCCTGCGGGGTCGCTCTCAGGTCCGATGATGACGAAATAATTGTACATCATGTAGCTTCGGTTTATGAAACTTCCATTTGCGACAGCCTTTAATTCCAGTTGGACAGCGTGCACCATTACAACGTCTGCTGCTCCGAGTTCTCCGGTTGCGATAGACTTTCCTGTCCCTTCACATACGGTTAATATCCTGACGTTATTTTCATTTTCGAACTTTCTGTTCAGCACATCAAGTAATCCCGTATCGCAGGTGGAAGTGGTCGTGGCAAGGCGCAATTCCTGCTGTGCAGGCGCGGTCGGTGCAGGAGTTGTTATATTTCCGGTCGGTGCCTGCTGTACACAGCCGGCAAATAGCGATATTATAATCGAAGCTAAAATTATTTTTACAAACAGGTTTTTCATGATATCACCTTATGTTCACTCAAACATAACGCATACTAATAAAAGTTTCGAAAAAAACTGGCGCATCGCTTTACGACCAGACCTGCTATTCTTACACCAACAAACTGACTGACGTGAACAACTGCGGTTACTGCGGGAATAAATGCGGCTTTATTTCTTGAACTCCGAGAAGTTGAATTCTTTTACAAAATTATTTATTTCTGACTGATTCTGATTAAATAACTTATCCCATAATTTACCTGATGCCTTTATTGCCCGTTCTTCAGTATTATTTTTTGGGTCATTTAAACTTGCATAATTGTGATATTCTTCGTGTTCAATATCGGTACGAACTGCTTTGACGCCTCCATTTTTTATCATTTTGTGTATCGCAGATGCATTCACAAAAGTATGCCCACTTCCAGCAGCCATCTCAGGCACATCAGCAGACATCACAGCTTCTATTTCCTTCGTATATTTCAGATTGCCTTCGGGATAATATTTCTTTCCAAACTCCAGACTCATTACATCTTTCTGGAACTGCTCGTCGCCTATTATTTTTATGTTATCATACATAATGAAAGGCTTTTCAGGAGTCGCCGTCGGCGTAACAGTCTCATTAACAACAGGAGTGGCGACTGGCGGCTGGTTGGTGTCAGATCCGAATATCTCAGCCTTCGCATAGGATATGCCAGCATCAATATCATTCATTCCAATATCCTTCTTCTGCATTGCATATCCGATAGCACCGAAAGTAACCGCTGCGGCAAGTCCCAATACGATAGCTTTCCTATAATCCATTCCAACCTCTTATCCTGTAAATCCTGTTAATCCTGTCGCTACTTGGTGAGTTTATCAGTAGTTCTAAGCAGCAATTATTCTTTCCCTATCATCACTTCTGTTGCCTTCACAACTGCCAGAACTTTGTCATCTTTTTTAATGCTCAGCGCGTCAGCAGCCTCTTTCGTGATGACCGCAGTTATCGTTGCCGGTTCGACTGCAATCTTAACTTTCGCAATCAAACCTTCCTTCTCAATCTCAATTACTTAGCCTTTCATCTGGTTCCTTGCAGATATTTTCAACCCAATCACCTCCCAGAAAGTATTGTCATAAACGGTTTGTGCAAGTATTGCTTCGTATGTGTTATATTCATCAAGCAAGTTTATTGCTTTTTCGGTCAGGAATGTGCCCTGTGCCTTTCCACCCCGTTTTTTTATTATTACAGGCTCTCCCACGCTCTCTTCGATTTCCTTCAGCAACAGCCACGCATGCTTGTATGAAATTTTAACTTTCTTGCATGCCTTGTTCAGCGAACCCTCCTCTTTAATAGATTCAAGAAGGGCTGCCTTACCTGCGCCTATGGTTGGCTTATCCTCGTTATTTACCAGCCATAGTTTAGCTCTTGCCTGTGTTCGCTTCATTGTGATATCAATGACTTGAAAAGGATTAAATATAATGGTCATTCATAACTAATCTCATGGAATGCTTAGATCTCAGTGGTAAAGTCTGCCCGTTTGTGTTATTCTATACAAAGAAAAGACTGGAAACAATAGTACCGGATGAAAAATTGGAAGTCATAACCGACGACCCTACGGCAAAAGAGACCATTTCTGGCTGGTGCGGGACACACCGCCACGAAATATTAAAAATAGAAGAATATGGCGGCAAGATTAAAATCACCATTAAAAGACATTAATAAACCTTAAGTACAAAACGTTCGTAATAATACAAACAATAGTTATGGATTTTGTAGAACGCGTGCGAAAAAACCTCGAAGGGAAGCTGCGGATAGAGGATGGCAACTGCGGGACGACCCACAAGGTATTGAAGGAAATATCGAGACTGGGCGGGAAAGCTGTAACATGGGAGAGACCTGACGGCGTTTCATCAAAGATTCTGGACGATAAAGGGAACGTGGTCGGGGAGGGGGAAGGCATAACATGGCCTCCTGCAATCCTGTTTGCAATGGTAGAAGGGGGATTTTTCCCGAAAGAGATAAAATCTGACCTCACAAAATCGCTGCAGTGTATCATCGACATGGAAAAAGTGGCGGATATCTACGGCTACGGCAGGGTAGTCACGCCAGTGGCGGCTGCGTATAACGAGGTGTGGAAGAACGGCGGCAGGGTTGCTATCAGGCGCAATTCATGGGGCGTGGAAGTGGCGTTCATCGACAAAAATAACGAGGAGATTGCAGTGGGACCGATTTCATACTGCCCTACATGCGGTACAGCCGCAACCATTCCAAGGGCTCCGGAGCTTGCGGCAAGGATAAAAGAAGAGCTTAAGGACAAGCGCAACACTGGAAAAGATAAATACGAACGCGGGATGGAAAACTGGTTTTTCTTTAAGAACGACAGGGTATGCTGCGAGATTGTTGAAAAAGGAAAAGTACTTGGACGGGCGCTTCGGTGCTGCATAGCCTATTCAGGCGTGGCTGCAGAAGTACATGCAGGAATAGCAGGACCGAAATGGGGCGCCTTATTTAAAGAATATTGCAAAATATGCCCTGTGAAGCTCTGCAGGAAAGGTAAGAATACCGGAGAAGAGGCGAATAATCTTATCACAGCCCTTGAAGAAAAGGGTATTAAAACCGATGTAAGGATGGATACGTATATCACGGCGCTTGTAAAAAAGGACGGGGAGCTCATCGGCAAAGGTATCGGAACGGTATGCGCGTTCTCATCGCTTCTCTATGCTGCGGCAAAGTGCATCCAGCTTAAATCCGAAATAGAAGTCGTCCGGGAATGAGATGAAAGGATGCATGAAATATCGATTGCCGGAGCCATCATGGATGCAGTGCTTGACGCTGCAAGGAAAAACGACGCAAAACATGTGAACGAGGTTTTTATCGAGATAGGCGAGCTTACAGCGCTTAACCCCGACCAGTTGAAGTTCATTTTTGAAACGATTTCTGCGGGAACTGTGGCAGAGGGTGCAAAGTATAATATGGAGGTTATCAAGCCATTAATAAGCTGCAAAAAATGTGGATATAATGGCGCCATCGAATTCTTTGAGAAGCTCCATTTTTTCCTTCCGGTGATAAGGTGCCCGAAATGCGGGGATGCGGATATAGATATAATTGCAGGGCGCGAGTGCTGCGTGAAGAAAATAAAGATATCGTGATTTATAATGACTCATGTTTTCCTGCAAAACATTTATCAGGATTGCAAATAACAGGTAAAGCCATGAAGCTCTTTGTCCCCTCGCCCGGGCATATCGACAGCCTTAAGGAATTATTGAAGGCAAAGGATAAGATATACTCCATATTCATGGCAGGCTCCCCTGACTATATAGGCACAGGCAGGAGTAATCTTGCTTCCCCGCAGCTTGAGGATATCGCGGCGCAGACAGAATATGCCCACAAGAACAGCGTTAAAATGGAGCTTGTGCTGAATTCAAGCTGCATGGGCGGGCGGCAACTCACGCCTGAAGGTTACAGGATAAACCACTGGTATATCGAGAAACTGGTGGATATAGGAGTAGACTCGATTGTGGTTGCCGACCCGTACCTTGTGGAAACAATTGCAAGGGATTTTGATGTGGATGTCGTGGTCTCAGTGCTTGCTTTCGTTGATTCGCCGCAGAAGGCTGAGTTCTTTGAAGACCTGGGTGCAAGCTCTATAGTTATCGATTCCAATGTTAATCGGCATTTTGATGTGCTCCATGCCATCAGGGATTCTGTGGACTGCGAATTAAAACTATTGGTGAACGAAGGGTGCCTCTACCGATGCCCTTTCAGGTATGCCCACTTTAACTTCTTCTCGCATGCGTTCGGACCAGAGCCAAGACCCAATGTGCTGGACGATTACTATTACCTTAAATGTCTGGAATTACGAATCGACAATCCTGAACTGATAATCAAATCCGGATGGATAAGACCTGAGGATATCAAGCTTTATAAGGACATTACGGACGTGTACAAGATTGGCGGCAGGACTCATTTTGTGGAGTGGATTCTGAACTGCGTTAACGCATACCATAATGAGAGCTATGAAGGGAATCTCATGGATTTGCTGGACTGCCCCAAGGATTTAAAGGATTTGTTCTATATTCCCAATAAAAGCCTCGACGGCATTTTAGAAAAGCAGTGGAAGAACTGCAAGAAGGTATGTAAGAAATGCGGGTATTGTAAGACTCTTACGAATAAGGTCACCCAGGTATATACAAAAGGTGGAACTGAATTCAAGGCGCTTGCGCCATGGGAAACATTTTCGGTGAAAGCATGACAACATCAGAACTTTTAAAAAACAGGGCAGCATTTGAAGAAAATTTAAGGAAATTGATAGGCAGACCCATACTTTTGATTGAGCTTGATGTGTTCGCCCTTCCATGCGGGTGCGCCGGGATTACAGCGAACACAAGAGGGCTTGAGGTGGACGACCTTGAGGTATTTGAGCCGCAACTGCTATCGTATCTTAAGGAAATGGCGGCAAATCTTGAGGTCAAACCCACGGTGACGTTCGCGAGGCTTGTGCCGGGCAGTTCGATTGTCGCATCGCTTAACTGGCGCACGCTGTGCAGCCGGTGTTATCCTGATTTTGCAAGAGGCGAGGGGAAAATGCCGAGACCGGATTTGTATATGTTGCAGTTTGAGAGGAGAAAGTAATTTTGGACTTAACCCCGCTCCTGACAACCATCGGGATTATCGCGCTTGCTGAATTCGGCGATAAGACACAGCTTACAGTAATCGCATTATCCGCAGGATACGACAGGCTCCGGGTTTTTGCCGGGGTAATACTTGCTTTCACGCTTGTAACAGGGCTGGGAGTACTTGTGGGAAATGCATTGTTTCAACTCGTAAATCCAGAGATAATAAGAATAATTGCAGGTATCCTGTTCGTGGTATTTGGCATCCTTGCATTATCATCAAAAGAAAGCTGCGAGACAGATGACACAACTCCAATAGGTAATCCGCTTCTTTCAACCTTCAGCATGATAGCACTGGCTGAGATGGGGGACAAGACACAGCTATCCGCTATCACACTTGTTGCAAAATACGATTCACCCTATCTGGTATTTGCAGGGGCGGTTCTTGCCCTTGCATCAATAAGCCTGCTGGGCATCCTTGCAGGAAAGAAGCTATGCGAGGTAGTGCCTTTATCAAAAATCAGGCTGGGCGCAGGCGCGATGTTTATACTGTTTGGGGTATCGTTTTTGGCTGGGTTCTGAATATCGAACGCAATTAAAATCCAAGCTTTTCATTTACGAAAATGAGAGTGACTTTCCGGTTCTCAAGTATTTCCCGCTCAAAGAGCAAAAACTTTCCAAGTGTACTTCCCGGATAGCCTATGCTTTTCATCCTTTTATCTTCCAGTGGGAAACAGTACTCACGAAGGCGCTTGAATCCTTCCTCAACCGTAGGTACAATTTTCTGTGTTCCAACAACCCAGATGACATTGTCTGAAGAGAAAGAGTATGCAGGAAGCGAACTCCCTGTGGCATTAACTACCAATACCTCGCCGGTCTCGACAACGGCATGTACGCTGCCTATCATGTATTCCGAAGTTACGCTCTTTTTGCGAAGCTCCGTCTGCTTTGCCGGGTCTTTCTCTGCCAGGATTGCATCTTTCAGATTTTTCCAGGGATGTTTCCCTGATTTCAAAATTTCAGTAAATCCTATTTGATCAAGCGTAGTCGAGCCGCCGGTCATGACCTCCGCGCCGGGAGGAATTAATTTTTTTAACCGATTGAGTGCATCCTCTTTCTTATTCACAAATTCGGCATTGATACCGCGCGGTTTCAAAGCTTTCATTGTTTTTTCAACCATCTCTTTTGA
>JAHFCV010000122.1 GCA_023249275.1 Candidatus Methanoperedens sp. | reverse complement strand
AACCAATTACAGAACTTTCTACACCTGCCCATATACGCTGCATTCGTTCATCCAATACAGGAGACAATTTTTCATACCTTTTTGCTATAGCTTCCATACTTTCCATAGTATAGACTATAGAGGATTTCGATTAACATGTAATTATCCCCGACTTTTGAAAATATTATAGAATATTCTTGCCATACTGCCTACTTTTTCTGATTTATTCTGTATTTTATTGTCATTCATTGATAGCTACCGCTAAATGACTCCTTGTTTCTTGAGTGTTAATAATTGAAATAAGTCGAATCCAAATGACGCAAAGACCATTTTAACAGCTACCCTGGCAACAGTTGTAACCATAGTATGCCCAGCTTTGAACACATTTTTAATCACGGCATAAGGTCTTTCACCCGGTGCTCTTTTCTTACTGATTCTTTTATTACGAAGAATATCCCTGATACCGATAGGATGACCTCTAACAGACCGCCTCATCGTTGCACTAAATCCTTTTGATACAGTCCCAAAATATCCCTTATCTTTGTATGCAACTTCTCCCGGTTTTGTTAGATCAACCTGATTGTCATGAACCGAAGCAGTGGTAGTTTCTATCTCTCTTATGAGCCCGTAATCGATATCTTCCTTTGAGTGTAGTTTGTATCCGAAATATGATTTGCTGTTCTTTTTTGTCCAGGTTCCGTCTTTACTTCTTCGTGTTTTAGCCTCATCGCCTCTTGGTTTATCCGCTTTTGCATGCCCGGGGTCTGAGGTGATGAATGTTGCGTCCTGGATTACTCCTTTCTTTACTTTCAGTCCTTTTGAGTCAAGCTGTCGCTGCAATTCTTGCCAGATTTTCTTATCCCGACAGGTTTTACTTAACCGTTCTCGAAAAATCCATACGGTCGAGTAATCCGGGATGGCATCGGGGAAGCCTAAAAACTTGCGAAAGGATATCCTGTCAGTGATTTGCCTTTCAAGTTCAGGGTCAGATAGACCATGCCACTCCTGTAAAACTAATATTTTTATCATTACGATTTCATCGATGTTTGGGCGTCCACCTTTCTCTGTTTTATTATCGTACATATCTTTCACTATCGGTCGAAAGGCTTCCCAGTTGATCAATGTGTCAATATCGGATAGCTTATCTCCCAAAATCTTTACTCGCTCGTATTCTTCTCTAAATGCAAAGTCGATGAATGATGCCATGATATACTAAATATAGTTATTATGTATTAAATATTTCGGTATAGATGGGTTTTTCAAAATTCTCTGTTGATATTTTGATTTTTTTGGGTTCATTGAGGCTATATTTGGGACAGCCTGCCTTGGAGGGATTGAAATTTATTTTCATACCCCTGTCTTGAACCTCAAAATCGCAGCTATCCCGCCAAAAGCTGTGAGAAGCTGATTTCCCTCCTCAAAATCACTCGAAATAAAAGCTATATTCGTCCCCATCTGGTCTGCTATGGCTGAAAGCTCCTCCACGATGTCCACGGATTCTGCGACCTTAAGGAACGACCCGCACTTTGTACAATTACCGGGCTTGTATTCCTCATCCCCGAGTTTTTTCGTAATGGTTTTCTTCTCCTCAAAATCACAATTGCCGCATTTTATTGTGAGCCGCACTTTTCGCAGTTCATCCGAAAGCAAAAGCGTCTCAACTGACCCCATCTGGAGATTTTTCCTCACCTGTTCCTCGCCATAGGATGCAAGCCCCATCTCATTCACAAGTTCTTTAAGGAAACGCTCCATGTGTTTCTTTTCCTGGACAACTTCCACATTCTGCAGGGCATCGCCAAGTTTATCGAAAAGTTCGGTCAAACCCGACTCATCGGTGTTTGCCACATCGAAAAGACCCAGGATTTTTTTCTGTATCTCATGATGAAGGAATTCACCCGCTTCAAATTCTTCTTTGGTGGGTGATGGCCCGCCTATGAAAACACCCTCGAAATCCTTCTGATTGACCCCCAGGTAGACCTCGCTTGCAGCGTCAGCTATGCGGGTATAGAATTCATTGATTGCAATAAGACGAAGCTGCTGGAACCTGTGCGAACTCTGGCCGCCTTTTCTCTGCTTGCCGGGAACATTAGAAGTAAGGTGCGCCATCTCTTCGATATGCTTCCCGCGCAGCACGCCCACAGTCGCTTCTCGCCTGTCAAGAACAAGGAGACCGTATGTCTTTTGCTCGTGGAGCATCTCTTCAAGCGGCGTGAGAAGGAAAGATGAATCGCAGTGATACTTGTAGGACACCAGGGGTTCAGGCGGCTCGATTATATAGGTCTCCATATCGGTCTTGTTAGCGCCTATATCCACAGCGCCGCAAAAAATCACAACGCCGTTCTCGGGCGCCTTTGGTATCAGCTTGAGCCTTGATAGCAATGATTCGATTGCGCCAGTCACGTTCTGTCTTGTCACTCTTGATTTGATGTTGGACGCCTGACCGAATTCTTCCCTGAGCTGGGAGGCTACCTCATGTATCTGCTTGTCATGCGGGATATAGAGCGAGATAAGTTCCGTACCTCTGCCGCGCTTGCTGCGCAGAGCCTCAAGCGTCCTTTTGAATTCGTACTTTTTATGTGCGTCTGATTCGACCATTAGATTAGGCTCCTCTGGAAAACAGGAGATTTGGTTCTTTCATATCGGCTAAGATAGATAAATGTTAAGTCAACTATTTTCTATTCTCGCGCCTTCGTTCCTCGCCTTTGTGATAAAGACCTTCCCTTTTTCCCCCAGCAATTCCTGCGCGATTTTCTTGAGATTTTCTGCATCATCGCCAAATGCATAAACCGTGGGACCAAATGAACTCATGCCTGCGCCGTATGCTCCCCCGTTCCTTAACGCCTGCATTAATTCTCTCGAAACAGGCTGGAGTTCAACTTCCCTTTTCTTGAATCCAATCTCCTGGATAGAGTTGATGCTCTTCCCGAAAGTCATGATATCTTTCTCTACAAGCGCCGGAAGCATCTGCATCAAAATTATATGCGAAAGTTTTTCCACTTCCCGCAACGGCACAGGGCATTTTTCCTGGAAAATGTTTATCTCTTTTTTACTTGATGCGCCTTTCTGCTCCGGCACTGCAACCACGATGTCCCAGTCCGGGAAATCTTTTCTCAATAAAACAGGCGCAGGAGGAAGTTTGCTCGCCGCTGATGGAAGGAACGCTTTTTTCTCGCTGAACTTGTGCCCACCGTCGAGTATAAAGCCGCCTTTTTCAAACGCAGCAACGCCGATGCCGCTTGTGCCTCCTCTCCCGACTTTTATTGCGAGGTCATACACGCTCAAGCCCAGGTTATATATTTTATTAACAGCCATACCTGCCGCAAGTGCAGCCTGCGTTCCTGAGCCAAGACCGACATGAGAGGGGTAATCTTTTTCGATGCTGATGCGAATTCCCTTTCCTTCAGGCAGAAGCAAGGCGGCGCTGGTTCTCATTCGTTCAAGATGCTCGCTATTCCCTGTTATTTCGACCGTGTCTGATTTTTTGGCTTTGATGCTGATAGAAGGCTCATCAAGCGTGAGTCCGATGCTCCCATCCACGCGCCCGATGCTTGCGTTCATGTCGATGAGGGTTATATGGAGGCGGGATGGGGTGGTTATTTTCAACATAATCAAGGTGCATTTGTCCCTTTCGGAACTTGGGTTAGAGACAATTAATACCACTCTTCAGATTCTATATGTTTCTCTGCTTCCGTCTCTTTGATTTTAATTATTCCAGAAAGTTCATCAACAGGGTCAGAAGATTCCTTTACAATCCGTTTCTTATTCACTACTGTCATTCTAATTTGTTCTCCGGTTTCAGACCCAGCATATCCAGTATTTTGTTAATCAATACAATTTTTCTTCTTTTTATTCTTCCCTCTCCTCTCTTGACCCCACTTAAAAAGTCCTATCTCCGTTTGTCTTGCACATAAGTTTTGCTTTTTAGCAATTTCTCTTATTTTCTTCATGAATAGTATAAAATCGTACGAAGTAAATGATCGCTTCTCTTCAGAATTGAGTGCATACCATGCGTTAATATCAATGACACCATAATCATTTGGATTCAGCACAGTTAAGATAGCTGATGCCATAGGTATTCCCACACCTGTTAAGGCA
Organism: Candidatus Methanoperedens sp.; assembly: GCA_023249275.1. Lineage (GTDB taxonomy): Archaea > Halobacteriota > Methanosarcinia > Methanosarcinales > Methanoperedenaceae > Methanoperedens. Next base: position 3,254 of record JAHFCV010000122.1, on the reverse strand, counting down.
TCTAATATTTCAACTTTATTTTTATCATCGATTTCCTTTATTGCTCTTTCTGTGGTTTTTTTTATCAATTCATCTGGGTTACTTTCAATCCATTTTTTATGTCTAGATGGCCAGAGACGATAAAACTTCCAGTCAGCTATTCTTAATAGTTCGGTTTTTGTCAGAGAAGTTTTACTTTTGAAATCGAATACCATACCATCAAATTCTTCATCTTTGTCTCTTTCGATAAACTGTTTTAAATCGGGTATTTCCATAAAATCACGCTTACAAATAAACATAAGTTTTGATAGTATATCAATCTTCCACTACATTGGCTCATGTAAATAATTCCTTGCACAAAGCCTACACGCTGGGCTTTAACCGTTTTTATCAGCCCTACTACTATTCTTAATGCACAATCTTTGCAATATCCATCTCAAGAATATCCTCTGCGCCCAGGCTCTTGAGCTTGGGGATAAGTATATTTATCTCGCTCTTGCTCACCACTGTTTCCACGGCATAAAAATCCGATTTGTAGAGTTTTGAGACCGTGGGCTTTTTCATCGCCGGCAGCGCGCTCACAACGCTGTCAAGTTTTGCCTCAGGCACATTCATTACTATGTAAACCTTGCCGCGGGCTTCCAGAACAGCCAGCAAGAGTATTTTTATCTCCTCGATTTCCTTGCGTTTCACCGGGTCTTTCCAGCTTTTTTTGTTTGCAATAAGCTTTGTATTGGATTCAAGAATGATATCCACGATTTTTAACCCGTTCTTGCGCAGGGTTGAACCCGTTTCTGTCAAATCAACAATCACATCCACAAGTTCGGGAACCTTTGCTTCAGTTGCGCCATATGAATAGCGGATATCCACCGGGATTCCCAGGTTGTCAAAGAATTTCCTGGTGAGTTTGGGATACTCTGTCGAAACCCTGCTTCCGGGTTTTATGTCTTTTGCGCTTTTGATGTCCCGGTCAATAGGCACAGCAACTATGATTTTTACTATCCCCTCACCCATTTTACTGTAAAACATATCAGCGATTTCAACTACGTCAGCGTCTGATTCCATCACCCAGTCCTTCCCAGATATGCCCAGGTCAAAGTAACCCTCCTCAACATATTTCGGGATTTCCTGCGGGCGCAGTATCTTGACTTTTTTTATTCTGGGGTCTTTTACCGTGGGGTTATATTCACGGTCGGTTTTTCTTATCTCAAGGTCTGCCTGTTTGAACAAGAGTAGAGTCTGTTCCTCAAGGCTGCCTTTTGGGAGAGCGATGTCTATCATAATATTCCCCTAAAATGAATTCACTGATTAAAAGCTTTGCTGCCTACTTAACGCTCTTCCTGGCATTTTTAGGTTTATTAAAAACAACCTCAAGAATCCCGTTACAGTATGTGGTTTTAAAGGTTTTATTAACCTTTGCAGGCAGTTCAATCCTTTCATTTATTGTATTGCCGCCGCTCAGCGCTGTAATTTCAACAGCCCTTCCCGAATCCACAAGTTTGATAGTCTCCTTTTCCATGTCTGGAATCCTTATTACTGCATGAATGTTTTTTCCAGTATCAAGAATATCCACATTCGTTTTTCGAGCATGATGATAGCTGACCTCCCCGGAAACCGGCATCATGACTGGAAAAACGTTAATCGAGATATTGATATTTACATGTCTCTCTTCAGGAATATCAATCTCGTCTATAATACAGTCTACAGCTTCTTCTAATTGCCGTATGAATTCCTCAAACTCGTTTCTTTTTTTCATAGTTCATTTTTCCTTTTTCTTTTTGTCTTTGCTGGCTGCTTTTGAAAAATCCGCCATCGCTTCATATTCTTTTAAATCCCATGTAGTGGGTCTCACCATACTAAAAGCTTTTTCAAAATGCTCGTTTTTTATCCTGATATTGGGTGCTTCCTTCTTAACGTCCTCTCTTTCCATCCCTGGTCTGATGCAGTCCCGAAGCGCCAGCAATGCAGCTTCATGGCATATAGCAGCGAGGTCAGCGCCCACATACCCTTCGGTTCTCTTTGCAAGAGCTGACACATCGACATCGTGAGACAGGGGCTTGCCTTTCAGGTGAATGTTGAATATCATCTCCCTTTCTTTTAAATCAGGAGGTCTTATGTAAATAATCCTGTCGAGCCTGCCGGGTCGCAGGAGCGCCGGGTCAACCATATCAGGTCGGTTCGTGGCAGCCACAATCACCACGTTCTTAAGTTCTTCAAGCCCGTCAATTTCTGTAAGTATCTGGCTTACAACCCTCTCAGTCACACCTGAATCAAATGCCGCGCCGCGTGTGGGGACGATGGAGTCTATCTCGTCAAAAAAGATGATAGTAGGCGCAGCCTGCCTTGCTTTCCTGAATGTTTCCCTGATTGCGCGCTCAGACTCTCCCACGTATTTACTCAGGAGTTCCGGACCTTTAATGCTTATGAAATTTGCTTCGCTCTCGGTAGCTATGGCTTTTGCGAGCATGGTCTTTCCGGTACCCGGAGGTCCGAAGAGCAGCACCCCTTTAGGCGGTCGCGTGTTAATGGCTTCAAAGGCTTCAGGATATTTGAGCGGCCATTCAACTGCTTCGATGAGTTCTTGTTTCACTGATTCAAGCCCCCCGATTTCTGCCCACCTCACAGCAGGCACCTCTACAAAGACCTCCCGCAGGGCAGAGGGCTCGATAGTCACAAGCGCATTAAGGAAATCCTCTTTTGTCACCACGATTTTTTCCATAATCTCGGGGGGAATTTCCTCCATGATATTGATTTTTGGCAGGATGAGGCGAATTGCATGCATGGCTGCTTCCTTACAGAGCGACGATATGTCCGCCCCCACAAAACCATGCGTCATGTCAGCTATCTCGCGCATCCCTTTCTCCTCAGCCATATCATCCGATAGCGGCATCCCCCGTGTATGCACCTGGAGTATTTCGAGCCTTCCGATACGGTCTGGGATGCCTATCTCTATCTCGCGGTCAAATCTTCCCCCGCGCCGAAGCGCAATATCAATCGCATTGGGTCTGTTGGTGGCAGCAATGACTATCACCTGACCGCGCGTTTTCAAGCCGTCCATTAACGATAATAACTGCGCCACCACCCTTCGCTCCACTTCGCCTGTGACTTCTTCTCTTTTCGGGGCAATGCTGTCAATCTCGTCTATGAAAATAATGGTAGGAGCCGCCTTTTCAGCCTCATCAAATATTTCACGGATATGTTTTTCACTCTCACCGTAATATTTGCTCATTATCTCAGGACCGCTTATTGAAACAAAATTCGCATCCGTTTCGTTT
>JAHFCV010000121.1 GCA_023249275.1 Candidatus Methanoperedens sp. | reverse complement strand
TTGCAATCGGTATTGTCGTTCAATCGGGTGTTGCAGGCGTCTCTAAAGGATTGTCAACAGCTCTTCAAGCAAAAGACCTGTTTTCCTTAGAAGGCATAATGCCAATCGTGTTGAGCTTTGTTCAATTAGTACTCGGTATAGTGCTTGCAATCGCCGCTATCTATCTTGCATTGAATGTACTTGATAAACTGACTAAAGGTATCGAGGAATTCGAGGAACTCAAGAAAGGAAATGTTGCAGTGGCGCTTGAGATGGCTGGTGTAATAATCACTACAGCAATTATCATCCAGTCAGGCGTAATGGGCATAAGCAGCGCATTAATCTAAATTTTTTCTTTTTCTTTTATTTTTTTAATTTATTAACTTTTTATGATATTGCATTTTTTTGATTTCTGATTAGTTTCACCCCGCTTACATCATGTATATACCACGAAGATTCTTTCTATGATATTAAGGAGTAATGAGATTATGGAATTGACCATTGAAAGAATAGATACAGGAAGAGATTGTAAATATATGCAGGATATCCAGGAATGTCCCTCGTTCGTCATAAAGGAATCCACCGGTATGGACTGCGCCTGCGCTTCGGTGCTGCTCCGGAACATCGGAGAACGGAAGGACACCACATCGCTTGAGAGAGAAGCATTGTCCGCTGCTATTCGCCTTCTCCAGCGCGAAAAAAGGCAGCAGTAGCGTTGGGCATGTCGCAAAGTTATTCTTTTTTTATTTTGATAAAGGGTTATATCTCACTTTCACCATTATAACCCTGATTTCATGAAACCAATAGAAAAAGCATCCGGCATCGGCGGCTTGCTAACGGCATTCAGGAAGCTTGCGCGCGGCAGGAAAAAGATAACCTTTATCGGCTGCCCCGGATGGTGCAACCCATTCGCAGAATTACTTGGCTATGTTCTGCGGGATGCCGGGAAAGAGATGGTCTTCATACCAAACCTCAGAAAAGAACTGGCTGCAACTGTCAAAATGACTGACTACGGCATGCAGCTTGGTGAAAAAGCAGACCCGTCTTCTGATACTGTCGTGCTTCTCGGAGGACTTGCGATGCCAAAAATGGAAGTGGATGTCAATGGCTTGAAGAAACTGATCGATGAAATTACAGACGGACATCCGGACAGGCAAATCCTTGGAGCCTGCATCGGCGGGGTTTTCCAGAAGGCGGGCTGGGATAAGCTGATTGATTTTGATTATCTTGTGGACGCAGACATGGAAATTACGACATACGGGTTCAAGTAGGGAGTTATGAATAAGCTTGCAAACCTGTTTATTAAAACAAGCCTGGTATACCTCGCCATAAGCGCAATTCTCGGGGTTTTGATAATCCCGGGTCCCGGATTCAGTTTCATGCATTCGCATTTTGCCCTGATAGGCTGGGTATCGTTTTTGCTCTTCGGCATATGTTACGAGATTATACCGCGCTTTACAGGCAAACCCATGTTTTCCGAAAAACTTGGGCGAATACAATTCTGGCTTGGTAATATCGGTTTGCTCGGATTGTTCTTTTCATATCCATTTATGAAAATGTACATGGTGAAACAAAAAGATGCTTCGGATGCCCTGTTGATGGTAATGCTATTCGGGGTAATAGAGGCAATTTCATTTTTTGTGTTCATATACAATATGTGGAAGAGCATGGAGAAGGTAAGTTTGTGGAAGTAAATATCAGGTATTCTGGAATAGATGCATGGTGATACGAATGGAATGGGAACCCGAAGCAGCCAAAGAACTTGAAAAAGTCCCGGAGCATGTACGCAGCATGGCGAAAATGGGCATTGAGATGTCGGCAGGAAAGAAAGGTAAAAACAAAGTAACCATTGACGATGTAAAGGAAGCGGCTGAACAGTTTGGCGCTTTAATGAAAAAGGATGAAAAGAAAACCACGAAGATTGCGGTTGTGAGGTGCGATATCGTGAGCGAGACATGTCCGGGAGTTGCGTGTTTCAAGGCGTTTAATAAGAGAAAGGTGCATTTTGGCGAATACGGTCAGGATACAGAGATTATCGGGTTTTTCACCTGCGGAGGATGCCCGGGCAGGCGGGTTTTCAGGCTTGTGGATAGCCTCCTCAAGCACGGCGTTGACGTTGTCCACCTGAGTTCATGCATGCTTATGGAAGGGGGTTATCCCAGATGCCCCCACATAAACGAGATAAAGCAAATGATTCTCAAAAAAGGCGTGAAAGTCGTGGAGGGGACGCATCATTAAAAAAAGCAGAACTTTTATGCATGGAAAAAGCATTCTACAAAGTAAGATAAGAAAGCTTTATTAATGTTCGTCAACATACGAATAAAAGAGGAAATATGACAATAACCAAAGACATGACAATTGAGGCAGTAGTCACCGAATATCCTGAAAGCATGATGGTATTCATGAGACACGGACTCCACTGTGTTGGATGCCACGTATCTGCATTTGAAAGCATCGAAGAAGGCGCAATGGCGCACGGTATTAATGTGGACGCGCTGGTAGCTGACCTGAATAAAGTCGTTGCTTCAAGAAAGCCAGCCTGAATATTACGCCACAACTCTTGTGCCTGCTTTGCCCTCAAGCGCAGGCAGCGCCTTATCAAGGCTTGAAATAATTGCAGTCTTTCCACCTTTTTTGATAAACCGAAGCGCTGAAAGTACCTTTGGTTCCATGCTGCCTTTTCCGAAATGCCCCTCTTTTATGTACTGCTCAGCATCAGAAACTGTTATTTCATCAAGGTCAATCTGGTTTTCTTTCCCATAATTCAAAGCGACTTTTTCAATATCGGTAAGAATCAAAAAAGTCGAAGCGCCGATAGCCGATGCCAATAAGCTGCCCGTCAAATCCTTATCAATCACAGCTTCGACGCCAACGAGCATACTATTCTTCCGAATGACCGGAATCCCGCCCCCGCCAGCCGCAATCACCACAACCCCTTCCTGGACGAGTTTTCCGATTATTTCCTCTTCCACAATCGCCACAGGCTCGGGAGACGGGACAACCCTGCGGTAACCCTTTTTGTCATGTATCATCCGTATGCCCTGCGCAATCATTACCTGCCCCCTTTTTTCAGGATAATAAATGCCGATTGGCTTTGTGGGATTCCCAAAAGAAGAACAGGACTCATCCACCATGACCTGCGTCAGTACCGTCACGACCTGCTTTTTAATCCCCGATTCCCGGAGCGTGTTATCAAGCGACTGCTGCAGCGAATATCCGAGCAACCCCTGCGTCTCTGCCCCGCACACGTCAAGAGGCTGCGGGTGGACAATACCGCATTCTTCCTGCATTGCAAGTATATTTCCTATCTGGGGACCGTTGCCGTGTGTCAGGATTACATCATAGCCTTTCCGGATTATCTGCGCTATTTCCATGCAGGTATTCTCAATCAGCATCTTCTGCTCTACCGGGCTTCCCCGTGTGGGATTCAATATTGCGTTCCCGCCTATTGCGATTACTATTCGGGTCATATAATTAAGATGTTGTGCCTTATTGGATATAACTATAGCACAAAACATTCGTAATTGAGCTTTTTCTCTTTCACTTTCTCAATCACCCTGTCAGCCATTCCTCCGGAGGCGAGAATGGTCACATCAAATCCCCGAAACGCAGCAAGCATGCCTGACTGGATGACATCAAATTCAAAATCGCACACAAGCCCCAGCCTGTTCATCAATACCTTTGCGGATGTGCCCATAGCACCCGTCTTTTGATGCTTGTTTTTAGAAAGTATGTCACGAACCCTATCCAAATCCGCTGCCCTTGAGCCCCCTTCAATTATTCCTGGAACCCTTATGACAGTGATATTGCCTGCATGTTGCAGTATATCGCCCGCCACATCCCTTACCGCAATGTCCTCACCCTTTTTCCCATCAAATACCGCTCTTCCTGTTACGCCATTTGAACCTTTGCCTGCAACCAGCATGCCGTTTTTAATTTCAAGGCAGACCTCATCGCCTGCTGATATGTCGCACCCTGCTATCGCGCACCTGATGTTCATTACCTTTACATCAACCGACTCCATGAAATCAAGAACCGAGAGCGGCACTTCGCCTTTTGATATACCGCGCGCCCTGAACTCGCGATACGTCTGGACAATGACAGGCTGCCTTAATCCAGCCTCTGCAATCAATTTTTCATCCGCGAAAATATGTCTGGGAGCGCCCGATTTGAAGACTTTTCCTTTATTAAGTATATATACGCGGTCAGCCCACGATGCTGCAAGGTCAGAATCGTGGGTTGAAATGATGATTGTTTTTCCTTCGTTGTTTAACTCATCAAGAATCCCGATTGTATCAGTAATCCCGGCTGCGTCCATGCCCGAAGTGGGTTCATCAAGCACCAGGACATCAGGCTCCATGGCAACGACTCCTGCGATTGCCACTCGTTTTTTCTGCCCGCCGCTTAAGTTTGCAGGGTTTTTCCTGGCAAGAGCTTCGATATCGAACCTGCAAAGCACCTCCGAAACCTTGCTTTTGATTTCATTGGAATCCAGTCCGAGATTTTTGGGACCGAATGCTATATCCTCAAAAACCGTTGGGGCAAATAACTGGTTGTCAGATTCCTGAAATACGAGACCGACACGTTTCCTGATATTGTCGATATTATATTTAGAGAGACTTTCCCCGAATACCTGGACTTCCCCGCATGTTGGTTTAATCAGGCCGTTAAAATGATAAAATAACGTGGTTTTTCCGCTTCCGTTTGGACCGAGAACTGCGACTTTCTCGCCTTCATTGGCTTCAAAGTTTATACCCGACAGTGCATTTGTGCCGTCTGCGTATGAGTATTCAAGCCCGATTGTCTTTATTGCGCTCATTTACCTCACAGCAACCTGTCAAATACAAGCATGGCGAAAATCCCTGAGGACGACAAAATTCCCAGAATCATATCCCTTTTATTTAACGGCTGACAGTCTATAGAATATTTTAAATCTGGCTTCCAGCCGCGCGAGAGCATCGCCCTGTAAACCTCCTCGCTTCTTGCAAATGCGCGCGTAATGAGCGCTCCGGATATAGAAGCAATGTTTTGCGCCTGTTTCGTAAAATTGGCGTTCCTTGAGAAGCCGCATCGTGATTCCTGAGCCTGTTTCAGTTTTTTTCCTTCGCTTGAAAAAGTTTTGATGTACCTGCTCATGAAAGAAGATATCTCGATTATTGTTTTTGGTACGCCAAACCACCGCATGCTTTCAAGCAGCTCGTTTTCGGAAATTGTTATTACAAGTAGAATCAGGACGGAGGCGGACGCCAGCACCCTTGCAAAAATAAGAAAACCATAGTCTATCCCCTCTGCATATACTGAAATAATGCCAAGGTCAATTTTATTTACACCATAAAAAAGACCCTGGACTGCCAGGATAAATAAAGCTAAAACGAGTGGAAAAACCAGCTTTTTAAGATAATCACGGATTAGGTTAATTTTTAGCGCAATACCAATGCAGAGAGCAGCTATTACTATCGGGAAATACCAGTGTTTCATTAAGGTTACGGCAATTATCAGGAGAAAGGACACAAGTATTTCGATTCTCGAATCAATCGTTTTGCCGTTGTATTTTGCTTTTTCCTTTTTATTCCCAAGATACCTGCCTATTATCAATGAGCTAAAAAAAGCGATTGTAATCACAATCCCGTTCAATGGGTCGCGGGTAAGCCATTCCAGCATCAGGTTTTCCTCCAGCTGTTCCAGAAATACCCTGTAACCAGACCGCCGGTAATACCCACAAGCGCAAAACCCAGAGGTTCGCCAAAGCGCGCCATCAACTTCACCCCTATCCCGCTTGAAACTGCTGCGGGAGCGGCAAGCGCCTCAACAGTGCCGTCAATGCCTGCCAGATTATATCCCTTTAAGTAGCCGATATACGCGCCTGCTGCAATAATCGCGGTGATTAATATCATAGAAAACAGGGCTGTTTTTGTGAACTTATCAGTGCTGCTTGTTGTATTCATGACTTCGGATTTTGTTTCGCTTATGTATTTTATCACATACCCTGTGAATGCAAATTCGGCAAATGCAAGTGGCAGTTGGGTTGGAATAAAACCAAGGGAATATAATTTCCAGTAATGCATCACATTTCCGGGATTGAGGGAGAGCGCAAGTTCAAGTGCTGTTGTCAGGTATGTGAGGATGCTTCCTGAAAAACCCGCCATTCCGGCAGAAAACCACAGCGGCGAGACGTTCTTCAGCAGCCTGTAAACAAAGTAACCGCCAAAGGCTCCCACGATTCCCATGGAAAACGTGTTCGCGCCGATGGTGGTGAGACCGCCGTGGGCTACAAACGACTGGAAGAAAACGGCTATCGCGCTTATTACGACTGTTGCAAAAGGTCCTATGATTATCGAAGCCAGAGGCGTGCCCACGGGATGGGATGATGAGCCTGTTACTGGTACCGGGATGTGCCATACGGATATCACAAATACCACGGCGCCGATGAGTGATATCCGGGGAAGGTATGAGGGGTCGGCTGCTATGCGCTTGTTGATTATTCTCACACCCAGGGCGATGAATATTGCTGAGATTACGAACCAGAATAAAATCCATTTTGGTTCCAGAATCCCATCTGAGATGTGCGTATTTGCTCCTCCTAATCAATTAAACTTGATTTCAGTAAAGTTAAATTGATATAAATAGGTGATGGTTGGGGTTTTGATGGGGGTTATTATGGATACCTTTAGCTTTTTGAGAGCATGAGAACACCCATCGTCTGCAATCAGCGTGGATGCTCGATGGGTTTGCATTTCCATCGATTTGCTTGCTCTCAGTATACTATTCAGGCGCTTGAAAAAAATTTAATTTGTTTTCAAATCCCATTTGAAAATTGGTATTTGTTTAGCTGATCCTTTTTAACGTTCGTTTTTTTCATTCAGCCCCATAAATTGTATTCTGACCGAAAGAATGATATATATTAATACATATTAAGTAACAAATGAGGCGAATAGAGGTTGATAAAGGCAAACTTGTCCTGACAGAAGGAATTATTGGTTTCTTTCAAAAAACCGTTACAAAATTTGGAACTGGTGCAAAAATCGATTGCCCTAAAGAGTATCTGAACAAAACCGTTTACGTTGTGGTGTGCGAAAATTGATATCTCAAGATTATATCACGCAACTTGAAATAACGTTACAACGAAATCAAGAGCTTGAGAAAGAAAATGAGAAACTCAAAAATGAAATTGAACAACTGAAGAAGAAGTTACTTTTCTACGAGAATCCAAATACACCACCCTCTGCAAGAAAAATACCCATTGTCCTAAAATACGATACTTAATATAGGATGAACCGCATATCCCATATTTGGGATTACTATGGTTCGTCCAAGAGGAGAAATTAATGTTGTATGCCAGAATGAGAAATGCCGT
>JAHFCV010000002.1 GCA_023249275.1 Candidatus Methanoperedens sp. | reverse complement strand
GCAATCGATACATCTGTCACAGAGGTCAAGACATCAGATGTGTTCGGCAACCTGGAAGTAAGAACAGCAGATGACAACAGCATAAACCTCAATAACAAGGACAGAACAATATCCCTTTCCAGGGATACCACTGTTGACATCATGGGTGATATGAAGTTCAGGACAGCGGATAACGACACCACAAGATTCTACCCCATGGTCCAATACCAGATTGGCGCAGGCGTAACACCAACACCAGGCGAAACACCCAGTGTCGGAGTAACACCAGGCGTAACACCGAAAGTGAATGCAACAGCAAAAGTCACGGCAGTTACAACAACAGCAGCACCAGTCGAGACAACTGCAGCAGCGACAACAGCCAAACCAGCCGCAACGACTCCAAAAGAGCCGGGCTTTGAGGCAGTGTTCGCAATTGCAGGCTTGCTTGCAGTGGCATACCTCGTGTTGAGACAGAGAAAGTAAATATATAAATTCGAAGGGAGAAATCCCTTCACCTTTTCTTTTTTAGAAGTGTTTAATTACAGGGCATGCAAATATTGCATTGATGTCCTCCTTAAAGTGCATTAATAAGGATATATTAGATTGCGATTTAACTAAGTTTCCCGCAATTGTTTATCTGGCTTTAATATTTTTTATTTCACGTATTCCTTTTATAGGTCTTGGTTTCAGTGCATTTACAAGTCCCATAGACCAGGATGTGCTTGCGGTTGTGAATTCTGCGTATTTGCTTCGATACGAGCATGTCTATGCGGTTTCGCGTTTTCCGGGGTCTCCTTTTTATGAAATTATAAATTCACTTCTTATAGATGGCGGCTGGACAGTCACAAACACGGCAACAGCAGTAGTTTCTTTGGCATGTGTGCTTCTGTTTGGGAAGATTTTAAACATTTTTGAAATTAAATACAGGGCACTGCTTGTGATTACCTTCGCACTTATGCCTGTAATCTGGATAAATAGTACAATTACAATGGATTATATGTGGGGTTTGATGTTCATATTGCTGGCTTTTTACTTCATGTTTACAGAGAAATATTATTTTTCAGGTATTGCATTATCTTTTGCTATAGGCAGCAGAATAACATCGTTGGCGATAGTGATACCCATGCTATACTGGATGTTACATAAAAAAAGTGATAGTAAAACAATTTATACATTTTTAGGAACCGCTATTGTTGCTTCGATAGTAATTTTTTCTCCAGTTCTTTACATATATGGATTTGAATTTCTGAAATATACGCCAAGGGAAATCACTTTTAACGAAGTGTTTTCGGGTATAACCACTCAATTATTAAGTATTCCAGCAATGATGGTGTTGTTCATAGCGTTTGTTGTACTAAGGAAATTCCCTAAAAATGATTTCTCGTTTAATTTAAGTTTATTAGTTGTATTTGTCTATGCCTTGCTTTTCATGTACCACCCTTCCAAACCGGCATATTTGATTCCTGCCGTGCCCTGGGGGCTGATTATTTTAAGTAAATCTTTTTCTCGACTTATTGTAATAATGCTCTGCGCTCTTATTATATTAAACGGCATAGTTTCTGTGGACATCCAAAATAACGGTGAAAACATTAAATTTGAGTATGGCTCTGTTTTAAAAAATTTCGAAGAAAGAAAGCCAAGTATATTGCAGTCAAAGGAATACATGGAATCATTATCTGATGCGCTTAAAAGAGGTTAGAAGGATGGACAAAATCGCCCGCTCGGTAAACCAGTTGTATGAGAGATACCCTTATCCCTCTCTCCCCATCCGCAACGAACGCGACCTGGTAAATAAACTCCACGCCAACGTCATGTCAAAAATCCTTGCAACCGCAGGACTGGAACCCGGCTCGCTTTCGGGAAAAGAAGTGCTTGACGCAGGCTGCGGCACAGGAGAAAAATCCTGCTATTTTTCATATTACGGCGCCAGGGTTACTGCGCTTGACCTTTGCAACTCCTCACTTGCGAAAGGAAGAAAACTTGCAGAAAAGTTCAATTTGGAGGTTGAGTTCAACCAGTGCGATATTGCAGGATTTACCACCGAAAAGAGGTTTGACCACATCTTCGGTATCGGGGTGCTGCACCATACAAGCGACCCCTATACGCGTTTCCGTGTACTTTCTGACCTTTGCAAACCCGGCGGAACCGTGACCGTGGGGTTATATAACAGGTACGGCAGGCTTACGCACAGGGTAAGGAGAATGTGGATAAAATTGAACGCAGGCGAAGACATTGAGAGGAGAATATCGTTCGTTGAACGCCGGATATACGGGAGAAAACTTAAAAATACGCACGAACAGGCTTATGCGGCTGACAAATACGTCAATCCTTACGAGAGCTATCACTCTGTCGGCGAAGTGCTTGACTGGTTCAATAAAAATAACATTACATACATCGGGTCGCATCCTCATACCCGGAAAGGAAATGTTCAAGCCTTTTATTCCCAGTTGAAATGGCTGCTCAAAAGAAACGGATTTTTTATAATGTCAGGCAGGAAAAACTAATTGCCGATGCTATTTTTTTCCTTCCAGTTTCTTCTGGATAAGCTCTTTTAACCCCCTGACATTTCCTTTTTTTGCGCTCACGGGCACTATCTTGTCAAGCCACTGCTTCCATGGAGGCATCATGCCAAGGCGCTCTGCAATCCCATCAAGCGTTTCGTCCACATTCCCGGCTTTATCTATTTTATTTGCAGCCACAATAACATCTATGTTTAACTCCTGCAAAAACTCGTAAAGTTCAACCTCTACCGGTATTTCATTTCTTCCAGCCCATCTGTCCACAATCTCGGCAAACGAACCCGAATTCACAACCATTACAGCCAGGGCGATATTTGAAGCATTATCCTCTATGTAATGGACGATATTATCCTTGATAGCTTCCATACTTTCTTCACTGGCGCCGCTCATGAATCCAAATCCGGGCATGTCGGTAATCTGTATATTCTGATAAGGAATTTTCAGGGGTTTTCTTGTCACTCCGGGAAGTTTGCCTACAGGGATTTTCTTACCCGTGAGCGCCCTGATAAGCGTGGATTTTCCCACGTTTGAACGCCCCACGAACACTATTTCTTTCATAACGTTTTTCATGATAATGCATCATCCAGGTCATGTAAAAATGCCGCGAGTTCTTTTTCAGGGATGCGCGCGCCTCCGGCGAATGGATGCCCTCCTCCCGTACCGCCATGGGAAAGCGTTACACGACGCAATATTGTATTTAAATCCACCCCGCTGTTCCTGAGGCGGATACTCAAATCATAAACATGTTTGTGCGGTCTGTACTCGCAGGATATACCCACAAGCGCATCTCCAAAAGATGCTGCATATATGGCGGCTTTTGACATATACCCGTTAATATCGATAACATAGGCAAGATTTCTTAATTTCACCACTTTTTGCCTGACCTGTATCCTTATCTCTTCCTCTTTTCTTGAGGCAATTATTGCGGCTTCAAGAAGCCCTTCTATCCGGATAGGCGGCATATCCTCTGAAAGCGCATCCAGTATCCTTCTTTTGTAATCGTAATCCCTGCCTGCGTATGTTATACCCTGTATCAGTGCCCCTGCGTAAAAATACAATGTTCGTATATCCCAGTCGTGCTCCCATTTCTTTACAGATGCGGTCTGGCTGAAATCCCCTATGGCGCCGTATATCGCAACACGTCTCATATCGCGGCTGAGTTTTCTCTCAAAAATACGGTATGCCTGCTCAGATGCTGAACAGTTATCGTGGTAAAACCAGTCGGAGTGATACCAATTTTCAGGGAGAGGATGATGATCTATATAAACTACTGTTGAGACCTCTGCAAGCTCATTTAACTTTTTTTCCAGGTGCGTGGAGGTTTTTTCATCGATTGCAATGTCGCATATCACAATATTATCGTAGTTTTTATCGATGTTATTCAATTCGCCAAGCATGCTCACAGGACTTGTAAAAAATACAGTTGAATCAGGAAGCGCGCTTTTAACGATAGCACCTGAGCATATACCATCGCAATCCCCATGAGTAAAAACGATTGAACTCATCTGCGCCTGTGGGCTGCTGCAAATATCAACACAATTATGCTAAATACAGAACCAAAACCCGGTGTTATCGGGGTTGGAGTAGGAGTATTTGTTGGTGAGGGACTGGGTGTTTGACCGGGTGTTGTTTCTATCGGTGTGGGTGCAACCGTGGCAGGAGCCGGGCTCTCGGTTGGAGCGGGCGTAATTTTACTGGGATCAATCACAGTAATGACAGGTCTCTCGGAGCTTAATACCGACCGTGTTATTCCTTTGTACTCAACTCCGGTATAGTTAGCCACGGCAGCAGGTAATTTAATTTCCCCCTCCTGATTCATCCTGATGATATAGCTGAACCCCTGCGGTGTGTTCAGCTCTAAAAAAGTGGACGCCAGATTGGTCGAACCGCTTACAAGGCTTACACCTTCAGGTAATGAATCTTTGACCTCAGCCTTTGTGGCTATATTACCGGCGTTATTGATACTCACTGTAACTGTCACGTCTTCGCTTATGTTTACAATCGGCTTATCCACTGTCTTGTTCAGGATTATTTTTGGGCCATTGACAATGACATTTGTCGTTGCGGATGTTGCGCTATATTGTTTATTGTTAACTGTGTATTGTGCAGTAACAGCCGGAATAGTGAAACCATTGAGGTTTGTTTCAAGAGGTTTTATTGAGTAGGTCCTTCCCCATTCCTGCCCTGGTTTGAGCACAGCTATGTCCCATTGGAAGGATGTGTTGGACTTTAACTCAAAATTTTCACTCATGCTGTCGGTGACATGGATGTTATATATATCAAACATCCCCCCATTTCCAACAGTAATCCTTACAGGTACGATGTCCTGGAGATAAATGCGGTCTTTCACAGCTTTGCTTATAGCAAAATAATTCTGTTTTGGTGAAACCATTACGGTAGTAGAGGTTTTTGCTGCCTTGTATTCAATGTCCTTAACATCAAAGCCTTTCGCATCCACACTCAAGGTATATGATTTCTGGTCGATAAGTTCAGGAACAACCAGTATGACCGCAAAACTCTGGCTTGTCCCTGCTTCCATCATATAGTAATACTTGTGAAGCTGGCTTGTATCGCCGCCGCGAAGCTGCAGTTCACCTGTGTTTAGATACACATCAATATTTTTTGCTCTTGCCTCACTATTTGTTACGGTCACTGTTGCGGTAATTATCATGTCGCTGTAAGAAGTATATTCGGTTTTATCTGTTGTAACCGCAACCACAAGTTTTGGCTTTGCCCTTGTCTGGATAGATATGGTTGCCCATGGCGGTTCGGCGGAATAATACTCATATACCCACCCCCTGGCGTTCTTTGCAGGGAAGCCGGTAGCGGATATCTTGACTTCGTAATCAGGGTCGATATAAGCCTCACTTTGAAGATTCATGATAAGCTCTTTGGTGAGGACGCCATTTTTATAAATCTCAAGCAAGACCATAGGATCCACATCGGTTTCAGGGACAATGTTTCCGTTGATATCTTTTATTCCAGGAACAGGAGAAGGGAATTGTATTGCTTTTACCATAAACTCCCCGTTGGTCAGCGTTCCGCCTTTATTAAGGGTGCCTGAAACAGCCGCAGCCCATTCTATGTCACCGGGACTATAACTTGCAGCCGATGCCAGACTTACAGACCAGAGAATTATAATTAAAACTGCTAAGTACCGTTTCATCTCGAATTAATAATAACCTCAGGACTAATATATTTTTCTTTTTAAGCCTTGTAATTTTTTTTTGGTTTTTGGGCGAAAGCGAAGCAAAGATATATATGCTAAAGATGATATTAAAGATTTCAATCGGTTGGCTTATTGGGCAACTATTAGAGGGTTATACCGTCTAAGGCTGTTTTTTTTAGGTTAATTGGTTTATAAAATAAAGGAAAGAAATAAATGGATAATGACAGAAGAGGCGGCGGTTCACGCGGCGGTTTCCGCGGCGGCAGCGGTGGCTTCAGGCCAAGCGGACCAAGAGAAATGCACAAAGCAACATGTGCTGATTGCAAACAGGAAACAGAGGTACCTTTTGTACCTTCCGGTGACAGACCCGTATATTGCAGGGAATGTTACACGAAACACAAGCCAGCAAGATATTGAACTATTTTTCTAATAATAGTTAATAGAAAGGTGAATTAAATGGACAACGATAGAAGAGGCGGCTTCCGTGGAGGAGGCAGAGGAGGCTTCAGACCAAGCGGACCAAGAGAAATGCATAAAGCAACATGTGCAGATTGTGGTCAGGAAACTGAAGTACCCTTTGTGCCTTCAGGCGACAGACCTGTATATTGCAGGGAATGCTACCAGAAACATAAACCGAAGAGATATTAAAAATATTTTAACTTAATATTTTTTTATATAATTTTAAATAAAATAGCATTGATTATTTTCAATGCTATGAACACTTTTTTACTAAACTTGTTCTCATAGCTATTGCTATTGCAAATAATTGAAAATAAAAAACAACACGCAAAAAAAATTGCTGTAATAATGATTACAGCTTATTCCAGCTTCTCAGTTCCGGTCTTCTTGACAAACGGCTTGTTAATCTTATCTGGCATCCATGCAGGCTTGTTCTTGGGTGCATTCACCAGTTCCTTCCAGCCCATGAATATATGTACTTTCTTGGTTCCCCGCTCACGCAGCCTGATTTCAACCGGTTTATTTTTTGTCCCTCCAATGCGGTTAGCCGCTTTAAGGGCTGCCTGTCTCGGCTGGCGCCCTGAAAAAACACTGCTCTCGTCTCCTTTTTTGTCTGTTAAAACAAAATTCTTGGTTTCTGCCATATTCATAATCTCCTTGCAGCTTGCATCGCTGCACCACTAAAATACACGTTATTCTCTCATAAAACTAATCTCCATGAATAAACATGCTAAAATGGTTCATTCGCCGGCTTGCATCTTCGCAGCCGCAAGCGTGTGCTCCATCAGAATCGCGATGGTCATGGGACCCACGCCCCCGGGTACAGGCGATATTAACTTGACCCTGGGCAGAACATCATCAAAATCCACATCCCCATACACCCTTTCATCCTGCCACGTTATACCTACATCGAAAACTATTGCCCCCTCTTTCACCATGTCAGCTTTAATCAGCCCGCGAACGCCAGCAGCCACAATAAGAATATCAGCCTCTTTTGTATGGCTTTTCAGGTCTTTGGTGTATACATGGCATACCCTGACAGTTGCATTGCGGTTGAGTAGCATTATCGCAGCAGGCTTTCCAACCACATTGCTATGACCAACTACTACCACTTCCTTGCCCTGCGGGTCTATGTTGAATTCAGAAAGCGCCCTTACAATCCCTTTGGGAGTGCACGGTACAAACCCTTCGCGTCCAATGAGCATTTTTCCCATATTAAGCGGGTTGAAACCGTCCACGTCTTTCACGGGCGCGATGCGCATCATTACTGCACGCTCATCGATGTGTTTCGGGAGGGGAAGCTGTACAAGTATCCCGTGTATCTCTGGTCGTTTATTCAGGACTTCGATAAGACCGATTATTTCTTCCTGCTTTGTTTCCTGTGGAAACTTGTGGTCTTCTGATACAATGCCCACGCGCTTGCATGCCCAGTGCTTGAGCTTGACGTACAGTTTTGAAGGAGGATGCTCTCCTGCAAGAATAGTAGCGAGCGCAGGTCTTATGCTGCGCCTTTTTACAAACGCGTCAACCTCTTTTTTGACCTCAGCCTCGATGCCCTGCGCTATTTTCCTGCCGTCTATTACGCGGGGGTCTGTGACCTCGGGAAGCTCCTGCATCAATACGCCTCGTCGTACGGAATCGGGAACTGCCTGCACAGCTCCAGGATGTTTTTCTTTACGTCTTTTAATTTTTCGGCATCGTTCATGTTGCGAAGGGTTTCATCAATTGCCTGTGCAATAATCGCCATCTCTTTTTCCTTCATTCCCCTGGTTGTTACCGCAGGCGTCCCGATACGGATACCGCTTGTGATAAATGGGCTTCTTGTCTCAAATGGTATGGTGTTTTTGTTGAGGATGATTCCAGCCTCGCCGAGTTTTGCCTCGGCGTCCTTGCCCGTGATATCAAGAGGCATGAGGTCAACAAGCATCAGGTGGTTATCCGTGCCGCCTGAGACCAGTTCATAGCCGCGTGATAAAAGTTCCGAAGCAATCTTCTTTGCATTTTTTACTATTTGCTTCTGGTAATCGTTGAAATCCTTATTCATGGCTTCCTTGAATGCAACGGCTTTTGCAGCGATGACATGCATAAGAGGACCGCCCTGTATGCCAGGGAAAACATTCTTGTCAATCTCTTTTGCATATTCCGACCTGCACATTATCATTCCGCCGCGCGGGCCTCTTAGCGTCTTATGGGTGGTCGTTGTGACAAAATCGGCATAAGGCACAGGGTCACTGTGTATGCCAGCCACGACCAGCCCTGCAATGTGCGCGATGTCAGCGAGTAATAGTGCGCCCACCTCGTCTGCAATCTCCCCGAATCGTTTGAAATCAAGCTCGCGCGGATATGCGCTTGCCCCTGAAACAATAAGTTTGGGTTTATTTTTTCTGGCAATTTCGGACAATTCATCGTAATCTATGGTTTTCGTCTCCCTTGAAACGCCGTAAGGCACGATATTGAACAATTTCCCCGAAAAATTCACATGGCTTCCGTGTGAAAGATGCCCGCCGTGTGATAAATCCATGCTCATGATAGTATCCCCGTACTTGAGCATGGCAAAGTATACAGCCATGTTCGCCTGCGAACCAGAATGGGGCTGCACATTGATATGTTCCGCTTTGAACAGCTTCTTTGCCCTTTCTATCGCAAGATTCTCAGCCATATCCACAAACTCGCATCCGCCATAGTATCTCTTTCCGGGATAACCCTCGGCATATTTATTTGTCATTACCGAGCCCTGCGCAGCAAGAACGGCGCGGCTTGCATAGTTCTCCGATGCTATCAGGTTTAATTTGGTCCTCTGTCTCTCTGTTTCATGTCTCATTACTTCGTAAATTTCAGGGTCGATTGTTTTTAATGGCATAATAATTCCTTTCTCCGAGTTTATGGTTGTATGATTTTAACTTTCCGTCCTTCTATACGCAGCCTTTTTTCGACAAACAATTTTACAGCCTGGGGATAAATCTTGTGCTCCTGCTCAAGTATCCTTTCCGCAAGAGTTTCAGCGTCATCGTCTTCTTTCACTTCCACGCATCGCTGCATTATGATTGGGCCGCCATCCAGCACGTCATCCACAAAATGAACCGTGCATCCTGCTGCCTTTACGCCGTGGTCAAATGCCTGCTTCTGCGCATGAAGACCGGGAAAAGCAGGAAGCAATGCCGGGTGGATGTTGAGTATGCGGTTTTTATACGCCTCGAGCAATGTTTTTCCGAGTACCCGCATGTATCCTGCAAGCAATATAAGTTCTGAATCATGTGTTTTTAAAATCCCCAGAATCTCTTTTTCGTACAATTCCTTTGAGGAAAATATTTTCGGATTAACAAAAACAGCATCTATCCCGTGTTTTCTTGCACGTTCCAGCGCGTAGGCATCCCCGACGTCACTGGCTACCACACTGATTTTTGCTTTTAAATAGCCGCTCTCAATGCTGTCTATGATAGCCTGGAGATTTGAACCTCTTCCTGACACGAGCACTGCTATATTGGTCACGGGATGCTCTTATGCCGTCAGGAATATAATAGGTTTTGGTTTACCTGTGTTTATAAAATTCTGTTATTAGGTCGTTCGTGCAGCCAATTTGCGCTTTTGCCATCCCCACCGGGCAATTCGGTTGGTGTTTGTCGCCGCAATTTAAGCATGCGGTTTCAAGAGCACGCAAATAATCAATTTTAGATAGTAAATGTTCGGTCAAACATTTCACCTCGTTATGTGGTACAACGTAAAAATGAATAAAGCTTTTGTTATGCAGAATTTTGGAATTACCGTGATAAACCCGTAAGATTTTAATATATCCTGTGGTTATTAAGTTGAATGGAACATGCCTGAATTAAAAAGCGATGAGTATAAATTATCTGCAATAAACACAAAGAATGAAGTCATAGATGTCACGGTTTGCAAGTGCGGGCATTGTGATGAGATCGTTCCTAAGGTGGGAATATGCCTGGAGTGCAACACAGTATATGAGCATAAGAATACCGTGGAGAACCCGGAAACAGGCTTCATCCATTTTATTTACGAATGTTCGGGCTGCCCGCCAGCGAAAAGGAAAGCCCAGAAAATTATCAAGATAAACGACGGGAATAACAGTGCATCGAGTGAAGTATCTTCAACTGATGAACTCAGAAAGGGTTTTTATTAGTAACCTCCCTTAGAATCCACTAAGAAAATAAGGGCTTATCAGAATGGGGTATTAAGGATAATTCTTCAGCAGTTTTCATGAGCTTTTCAATTGCAATAATACCGTCCCCTATATCCAGTGTATAATCATTCACATAAAGCCGGATGTGCTGGTCAATCACCTCATCATCCAGCTCCTGCGCATTGCTCCTGATATATTCTCGTGTTTGCGCAGGATTTTGAAACGCATATTCGGCGCTCTTTTTAACGAGAGCATCTATTTTTCTTATCACAGTTGCGCCCAGTTCCCTTTTCGCAAGAATCCCGCCAAGAGGTATAGGCAGACCGGTTTCTTCTTCCCACCATTCCCCGAGGTCGATGAGCTTCATGAGATTATAATTTGGATACGTAAATCGCCCCTCATGGATGATTAAACCCGCATCCACTGTGCCCAGGCTGACAGCGTTCATGATGCGGTCAAACGGCATCTCAACGATATTTTTTATCCCGGGCGCAAAGAGTTGCAGCAGAAGGTACGCAGTCGTCATTTTTCCGGGTATCGCTACCTTTGAACGGGCAAGGTCAGGGACAGGCGCTTTAGCGACTAACAGAGGTCCGCACCCCTTCCCAAGCGCGCTTCCCGAATGAAGAAGGCAATATTCGTCTCTCAAAAAACCAAAGGCATGGAACGATGTTTTGGTTATATCCAGTTCTTTATTCAAAGCCATCCTGTTCAGTGTTTCCACATCCCTTAGAATTTCAGAAAACTCCAAATCAGATTTGAGTTTTTTATGGGTCAGGGCATAGAAAATGAACGTGTCGTTCGGGCATGGGGAATAACCTAAAGAGAGCTTCATTTTAACCTTTTCACTATTTCACTTACTACCTTATTGCAATGCGAAACCGCCAGCGGGATGTTCCATTTTTCCATGTCCCGATCTTCGATCAGGTTGCTTATACCCCGAATCTCAACCATCTGGACTCCGTACAATGTACAGATATGAGCCGCTGCTGCGCCTTCCATGTTTTCGCAGATGCCGTTGTGGCGGTTTTTCAGTACCTCCCCGATTTCGCGTGTTCCTGAGCACTGGGATACTGTTACAAAATTACCCGAATTAACATTAAAACCCATGCCCTTTGAAACCGAAAGCGCGAACCTTACTAAATCCGCATCCATGGGGAAGGTATTGTAATATTCTTTCTCATTTTTTAATAACGGGAAGCCTGTGAACTCCATTGGTTTCCAGCCATCCTTTGTCAATACGCCCTCTTCGCCGTAGTTTTCGCTCTCTGCAACAGCCACATCGCCGATACTGCCAGAATATGCGCCAGCGATGCCGAAAAGTATCAGGAAGTCTACATCGTAATTCTCAAGCACCAGGGTTGTGGAGTGCGCTGCATTGACCTTACCCACCCCGCAATGAGTGAAAACAACGGGTCTTCCATGCATCTCCCCTTCGGAAATGTTTTTCAACTCTTCATGCGGGGTCGGCTTGATTTCGCCCCTCAATTCTTTTGATTCAACAGGCGTGGGAGCAATAAGCGCGAGGGTTGGCATATATTCATGTAAGGCGTTTCATGAAATAAAGCTTTTATATAAGCGGGCATAAGCTTGTGTAATGGCACGAAAGCTGAATTCCGGGGACTTACATATTCTGAAGAAGCTTGCGCCAGAACTGGTAGACCCCACTTGCGGGCATGCGGGGCATGAGTTCAGGTCTGTGCTTCCCCCTGTGAGCCAGCACATTTCCACATCTTCCGGGGATTTCAGGGAACGGCTCCTGAAGCTCACAGATGATGAACTGAATTATCTTGTCAACCTGATTTTTGAAGGTATGGAGAGCCTTCACTGCGTCAAAAAAGAGCATGTGGATGCGCTTGTTGAGGTGGTAAGCCTCCGGCTCTCAAAAGCCAAAGCCGCTGAATTGCTTGAACTCTACAAGTTTGCAGGTGACTGAAATGCCGCATGTAATGGAGCTTTTCGGGAAAACCCGCATCGTTGTGAAGGATGGAAAGGTAGTGGAAGTCGGGGAGCCGATTGCAGACTGGTGTCCGGTGTTCAGCAAAGTTGCACAGGTTTCAAGACTTACGGCGCAAGAAGCGAAAAAGAATATGGAATACAGGATTCGCGAGCTTGGGATGTTCACCCCGAAAAGAAGATTCGATTATGGTGTTTTCGTTAATTTCGGCGCAAGCGAAATCATGATGACCGCGCTTCGGCGCGGGCTTATCGATTCCACGGTCACTGTATGCGACGGCGCCGGGACAGTCATAACTTCAAATCCTGAACTTGTGCAGGGCATGAGTGCTTTGATGTCAGGGCTTATCGAGACTGAGCCGATACCGGAGATAATCGAAGGAATAGAATCGCGCGGCGGCGTTATCCTTGACAAAGAAAACGCTGCAATTGACCAGATGGGGGGTCTTCGGAAAGCCTGTGAACTCGGATTCAAAAACATCGCAGTCAGCGTGGCGGCTTGGCAGGATGCCAGGGAACTTCGCGAATTAGAGAAGGAGTACAATATCGGGCTGATTTTAATAGGAGCGCATCTTACAGGAATACGGGACAGGGAAGCCCGCGAGTTAATCAATGAGATGGATATTATTACTGGATGCGCGTCGAGGGTTGTGCGGCACATGGTAAAACCAGTTCTCCAGGCTGGCACGTCTGTTCCCATGTTTGCCCTGACGCAGAGGGGAAAAGAGCTGCTTTTGGAGCGAGCAAAAGAAATTGATGCGCCCATTCTTGTGAGTACGGCGCAGTTGCCCGTGCTGCCCGAACATAAGCAGCCAAGACCCATTGTATAGCGGATATGCTATAAGACTTATATAAGTACAGGTCAATAGACAATTAAACATGTACGATGTATTTTTTATATTAGGCGCTGTGCTGATTCTTGGGTTCATCGCATCGCAGATATTCGAGCGCACCAGATTCCCGGACGTGCTCCTCCTGATGTTTGTGGGAATGCTTCTCGGTCCGGTTTTGAAGATTGTTCCGATCACAGGTGCGGTTTCGGCGCTTGCTCCGTATATCGGGACTCTTGCTTTGATTATTATACTCTTTGATGGAGGATTAAATCTGAACCTCTTCAAGGTTCTCACTTCCCTTGCAAAGTCGTCCGGTTTTACATTAATGGTTTTCATCCTGAATGTGGTGTTCCTGGGAATTTTAATGAAGTTCATTTTCGGCTGGACATATCTGGAAGGGCTTTTGCTGGGTACCGTAGTGGGAGGAACAAGCTCGGCAATCGTCATTCCCCTCGCATCTAAACTCTCCATGAGCGAAGATTCCAAAATCATGCTCAGCCTTGAATCCGTGCTGAACGATTCGCTCTGCATCATTGTCGCTCTTGCTTTAATCGAGATTATAAGCCTCGGCACCGTTGACCTGAGAAATACAGCCGGAGCACTCGCAAGCGCGTTTTCAAGCGCATCCGTCATAGCTATTGTTTTCGCAATTTTCTGGATCGGGATACTTAACAGGCTGTATGTCAAGCAGGTCGAGTTTTCACTTACTCTTGCGGTGGCTTTTATTTTATATTCGGTTGTGGAGCTTGTAAAGGGCAACGGCGCTATCGCCATCTTTATTTTCGCCTTATTGCTTGGCAATTTTAGCGAGCTTGCGAAAAGACTCAGGATAAAAGGAGAGTTCGCGCTCGATATCACCATGCGGGCTTTCCAGGTTGAGGTCTCCTTTTTTGTCCGCACCTTCTTTTTCATTTTCACAGGGCTGATGTTCAATATCGATGCGTTAAATTCTACAACATTGACCATGGCATGGGTTGTTTTTATGGCTTTATTGATAGCAAGGATACTCGGGGTCAAGGCGCTCGTAAAGAGCGATAAGAATATCGCACCTTTTGAGAAGTCAATAATATCCATGATGCCCCGCGGACTTGTCGCTGCCGTGCTTGCTTCGATGCCACTTGCGGCAGGCATAGTTATACCATATTTTGTGGAAATCGTATTCAGTATAATAATTTTAACCAATCTGGCAACTACTTTTGGGGTTTTCATCATAGAGCGAAAAAAATCATTAGAACCATCCTAACGATTAACAATCGCTTTATTAGATTTCACCGGCATGATTTGAAAACGGTTTGACATTTCGAAACATTTATCATGTATAATAAAGTAGTGCGCTTAAAACTAGTCCATAATAGTTTTTATGGTGATTTCAGTTCAATTAAGGAGGAAATAATAAATGGTCTTAGATTTAACCATGAGCATGGCTGTATTGGCACTCCTTGGAGCGCTTGCTACTATTGCGGGATGCCTTGAGGATTTAGAATCCGATGTAGGCTCCCAGAGCAATCCCAACTCCCAGGTACAATTAGCTCCCCAGATGGGATTTCTGCATAGAATATTTAATAAAGCGATTTCAGGCGAACCAATCAGCAACGGCATGTCGGCTGTGACAGGCGGCGTAGTGACAACAGTGCTCTTAAACGCCAAGTTCTATCCATTGACAGCGATAGTGATAGGCGCTTTTATCGCAGCGGTAATTTACGGTATTTTTGCCACCACTTCATACGCGGGCAGGGTTGCGAGCCAGACAAGGTTCAAGCAGCCCCTGTATATGGATATCATGAGATACACAACCCCATCGATTATAGCGCATAATTTCATCGTGTGTTTCTGCCTTGTGTCGATAGCTTATATCCAATATGCAGTACTCGGATACCCGTTCACTATCCCATTCCTTGCATTGATATGGGGGATTTCGGTCGGCGCCATCGGTTCCTCGGTTGGCGATGTTCACTACGGCGGAGAGCGGGAATTCCAGAACCGCGAATTCGGATGCGGTCTTAACACAGCGCTTTCGGGCAGAATTGTCAGGCGAGCTGAATCGGGCTTGCGGAACAGTATAGACAACGTCTGGTTCTGCGCAAAATTCGGAGGACCCGCCACAGGCATCGGTCTCGGTCTCACGGTGTTCTTTTCAAGCTGGCCAACGACGATATGGGGATATACGTGGAAAGCGATGATTGTAGGCGTAATAATATTGGCTGTTATGACAATCATGAACAGGCTGGTAGAAATCAATGTGAAGAATGCTTACGGCCCATATAAAGAAGATAAAGAAGAAAAGGAGGCTGTTTCAGTTGCGCACACACATTAACGCGATTGACAGGGAGGTTGAATTATAATGGTATTACTTGATCCAACAACAATTATCGATATCCTTCTAATAGGATTAAGCGGCACGCTCATCTGCCTTGCAGTTCACTTTATCCCCGTGGGCGGCGCGCCGGCAGCAATGGCGCAGGCTACAGGAATAGGTACGGGAACGGTGGAACTTGCGGCAGGCTCAGGACTTGTGGGGCTCATAACCTCAAGTTACATGTATGCCTATGAACCATCGGCTGATGTATACTTAGTGATGGCGGCAGGAGCAATGGGCGCTGCAATAATGCTTGCGAGCACGATGCTTGCAGGCGGTTTAATATACGCATACGGCGTGGCTGTGCCTTTTGCCTCGGCGCAGGTTAAGAAAGACCCGATAACTGGCGAACGCCAGGACATCTACGTCTCCAAAGGAACGCAGGGGCAGGGTATTCCGACCATCTGTTTCGTAAGCGGCGTTGTAGGCGCAGCGCTTGGCGGAGCAGGCGGAGGGCTCATCTATTTCGTGTTGATGGGATATTACACACCTCTGATAACAACCCATGCAGCCGCAGTAGCAGGCGTGTTCACTATGGGAGTCTTTTATGTTAATTCAGTTATTCCGTCCTACGGCGTGGGCGGCACCATCGAAGGAGTACATGACCCCAAGTTCAAACGGGTAGTGCCAAAAGACGTGTTCACAAGCGCAATCGTGAGCATGCTCTGCGGCATTATTGCAATAATGATAGCAGGAGGGATGACATGAGCGACCTTAAAGAAATACCCCCGAATACGCTGGCAATGTTCGGGATAAGCGGAGGACTGCTCGGGATTTATCTATCCCCCCTTTTCCCAACAGCAGGAGCGCTCGGAGCAATTTGCGCGGTTATATGGAGTGCTGAAGCCGTGAGGCGCGTTGCCAAATATGGTCTGGGAACAGGTGTCCCATCTATCGGTCAGATAGCCATGGGTATGGGTATCATTGCAGCAATGTTCGGTCTTGCAATAGTCAAGTCCATGCCATTAGCAGGTCCTATACTTGCATTGGTAACTGCATCGATAATCGGATTCATAATAGGCTGGTTTGCCCAGAACGTCATTAAAATGAAGATTCCTGTAATGATCCGGTGCATGACCGAAATCGCTGCTGGAGGTGCTTTAATTATCATAGGCTTCAGCGCGGCAGTAGCAGGAAATTTCGATTTCATGGGAAGCATTATTCCCAAGGTTTTTGATAACGGCGTAATGCTTGCGGTTTTCTGGGTAGGAGCAATGGCGATGCTGCATCCATTCAATGCATGCCTCGGTCCTGATGAAAGGCAAAAAAGGCTCCTTTATCTTGCCGGTTCGACCGGAGCCATAACCATGGCAATAATGGGCATAGCTGCAACCATGACACTCGGTGCATCGGGAGCTGCTACGCTCATTCTCGGAATAATACTATGGCTAATCTTCTACAAGAAATTCTGGGATGAAGTCTATAATGACGCTGCGTCGGTAATCGGGACTGGATTGATTCCAAAGACGGAGGCATAAACATGAGTCATATAAGAGTAGCCCCGGAACTGCACCTGATATTGAATCCAACGACAGGCGTAATCGCAGAAGAAAAGGATGATATTGTGGAATATTCACTCGACGGCGTGAAAACCCAACTGGATGAACTGGATAAAATCGTCACTGATATGATGAACCAGCTCGACCCCAAGGCACCGCTCTTGAACATGTTCCCGGGACGAGAAAACGCATCCTATAATGCAGGTATAGTCACCAACGCATTCTACGGCGCAGTAATAGGATTTATTGTATCCTTTTTATTGCTTGTCCTTTTGAAGATAGGAGGGATATAAATGGCAAATAAAGTCAAACCCGCAGCGGGCTGGCCTGTCGTTAAAGGGGAGTATGAATCAGGAAATCCTGAAAATCCCGTGGCAGTGACCACATGCGGCTCGCATCTTAAAGGCGCGGCGCAATTGGCGGCAGGCGCATGTATCACAGGGCCGCATAAGACAGAGAACCTGGGTATTGAAAAGATAGTTGCCAACATAGTCTCCAACCCCAACATACGCTTCCTGCTCGTCACAGGGGCGGAAGTCAAGGGACATATATCAGGCGAAGCCATAATTAAGATACACCAGAACGGCATCAAAGATAACAGGATTGTCGGGGCTACGGGAGCTATCCCCTATATTGAAAACCTGCCTGATGATACCATCAAGAGATTCCAGGCTCAGCTCCAGATAGTGGATATGGTCGGCACTGAGGATGAGGGTGCGATTATAGCCAAGATAAAAGAACTTGCAGCAAAAGACCCCGGAGCGTTTGAAGGCGAGCCCATGATAATCCAGGTGGGCGAGAAGGAAGAGGCGGAAGAGGCTGGCGGCGTAAAGCCCATGTCAGCCGAGATAGCCACTGTCCAGGCAAGGATGAAGGGAATCCAGGCTCAGACCATAGGAATCGGTAACCTGAACAAGTTGATGTCCGGTATTTATGCAGGAAAGATAGAAGGCATAATGATCGGTCTTGTCGTGGGATTAACCATTCTTGGAATAACGATATTCGGAGGTGCTTAGAATGGCAGAGAAAGAATACGAATACGGGAAAGGCGTGCCAATGGTAGTAGCCCCTTCAATGGCAGCCATTGAATCACTGGTCGAAGATATCAGGTACAGGGGTCAGCTCATAGCAAGGAACCAGAAACTTGAATCCGGAGTTGGAGCCACAGGCGTGATAGGATTCGTAATCGGTTTCGTGATAGTTATGGCGACGGTACTGATTCCGGTATTGAGGTGATAAAATGGCAGATAAAGTCCCGATAGTAATCGTAGATCCTGAGGACTACAAGAATATAATCCTGAAATTGAACGAGATAGATGAAAAGATCGAGTTCACAAATTCGGAGATACACCAGAGATATGGGAAAAAAATCGGAAGAGATATTGGAATCCTGTATGGAATATGCGCTGCGCTGATGATAGTCGTAGTATATCTATTACTGCTGCTTTCACCTGTGCTTCCAAGATTGCAGTCATTCCTCCAGAGCGTATTATTTAAATGAGGTGCTAAGATGTTCAGATTTGATAAGAAACAAGAAGTATTTGAGTTCGGTAAGATAAAAGTGGGCGGACAGCCGGGAGAATACCCAACAGTACTGGTCAGTACGATGTTTTATTTAAAACATAAGATCGTGACTGATGAAGACCACGGTGTATTTGACAAAGCTGCAGCCGAGAAACTGTGGAATACACAGGAAGTGATGGGAGATACAACAGGAAATCCATATTTCAACCAGCTCGTGGGCGAAACACCTGAAGCGATCAAGAAATATATTGACTGGTTCGTGGATATCTGCGATGATGTCCCCTTCCTTGTGGATTCATCAGACGGTCATACAAGAGCAGCAGCGGCAAGATATGCAAAGGAAATAGGCGTCGAGAAGCGTGCTATACACAACTCCATCAATGCCAGCATTGGCGCTGATGAGATAAAAGCGCTCAAGGAAAGCAAGCTTACCTCTGCCATCGTTCTGGCGTTCAACGCCACAAACCCAAGCGTTGAAGGCAAACTGGAAATCCTTGAGAAGGGAGGCACAGGGCAGGCAAAAGGCATGCTCGATGTAGCTAAGGAAGTTGGAATCACAAGACCTCTTGTGGATGTTGCTGCAACACCTCTCGGAGCAGGCTCTGGTGCGACCATCAGGTCAGTTCTTGCAGTAAAAGGCAAATTAGGTTTACCGGCAGGCGGAGGTTTCCACAACATGGCATCTGCCTGGGACTGGATGAAGAAATACAAGAAAACAGACCCTGATGCAAAGACCGAGTCATGGCCGCCTGTTGACATAGGCACAAACCTCGTTGCACAGATAATGGGCGCAAATTTCCTGCTGTACGGTCCAATAGAGAACGTAAAGCGTGTATTCCCGGCTGTTGCAATGGTGGACATAATGCTGGGTGAGACCGCAAAAGACCTTGGTCTTAGCGTGCTTGCTGAATCACATCCGATAAAGAAATTGGTGTAAATTTACACCATTTTTTTACTTTTTTTATTACTGAGCATTCAATATTATAGTGCACAAAAGTTTATGAATTTGTGCATTGTATACTCCGAATCCCGGAGGGATAAGAGGTATTAGCATGGCTGTTGCAAGGAATGCAATTATTATGACCCGGACAGCATAAGTCTGTAGGAATTTTGGCACTTTTTTATGAATTAAACATATTTCTCCTGGTTTTTTCATTTCTTAAACCGGAATGAACATAAGTGATAAGTATATACTGTATTAATCTAAAAGAATATCAGGAGATTTCCATTGGAAGACGTCATAATAAAAATTAAAGGCATGATGTGCGGTCACTGCGAAAAAACAGTAACCGAAGCCGCAAAGAGCGTTAAAGGGGTCACAAAAGCCTCATCGAATTTTAAGAAAGGAGAGGCGAAAGTCTCATTTGATTCCTCTGTGACAGACCTTGAGACTATCAAGAAAGCCATCGCAGATGCTGGTTATGATGTTGTGGAAGAGGAGGAAGCATGCCCGCTGCCCGTGAAGCCCAAAATCGTTGAACCACATGCAAAAGTGGTTGCTGCTGATGGAGGGATAAAGAAGACCTCAATAAAGATAACAGGGATGACATGCGCGTCATGCGCCCAGAATATCGAAAAAGCGCTCAATAAAATAGATGGCGTCGTAAAAGCTTCTGTTAATTTCTCGTTTGAAAAAGCAGCGATCGAATACGATTCTTCAAAAGCAAGCCCCATAGAGTTTGAGAACACGATAACCTCACTTGGTTATGGAGTGGCAAAGAGCGAGATAACGCTCAAGGTCGGTCTGATGCACTGTGCGTCATGCGCGCTCAATATCGAGACTGCACTTAAAAAAACATCAGGCATAACCTCTGTGAACGTTAGTTTCCCGCTTGAACGTGCCAGGATCGCATACGACACTGGAATTATCTCGGTCCAGGATATTATAAAAGTGATAGAAAGCGTTGGGTATACTGCTTCTGAGAAATTAGAAAAATCCGATGCAGATAGGGAGCAAAGGGCGCGCGAAGAGGAGATTAAACGCCAGAGGACAAACCTGATAATTGCTCTTGTGCTGGCAATCCCCATCTCTCTTGGGGACATGGGACGAAATCTTGGCTGGACGTTCGTACCCGATTTTCTGAAAAACGATTACCTGCTTTTTGTTCTTGCCACGATCGTAATGCTCTTCCCGGGGCGGCAGTTCTTCGAAGGGACTTACAAAGGACTTAAACACGGAATGACAGACATGAATCTCCTGATAGCAACAGGGACAGGAGCAGCATATTTGATCAGTGCAGCAGCCACCTTCCTTGATCTTGGCGAGGCATACAAACACACATATTATGACACGGCAGCGCTGCTTATCATGTTCATCGTGCTTGGCAGGTATCTTGAGGCGCTAACGAAAGGAAAGACATCGGAAGCCATACGGAAACTCATGGGACTTGCAGCAAAGACCGCGCGCATAATGGTGGATGGCGAGGAGAAGGAAATCCCTGTTGAGGATGTAAATGTCAACGATATCGTGGTCGTAAGACCCGGTGAGAAAATACCCGTCGACGGCAGGGTCGTCGAAGGTCTCACAGCAGTTGATGAATCCATGCTCACAGGCGAGAGCATACCTGTGGAGAAAACCGTTGGCTCAGAGGTCATAGGCGCCACTATGAACAAGACAGGGATGATAAAATTCAGGGCAACAAAAGTGGGTGCTGATACAGCGCTTGCCCAGATCATTAAACTTGTCGAAGATGCGCAGACGCAGAAGGCGCCAATCCAGAAACTTGCTGACATCGTTGCAGGACATTTCATACTTGCGGTGCATGTCCTTGCTCTGCTAACGTTTTTTTTCTGGTTCTTCATAGGGTTTGAAAAATTCAACGTGCCTTCAACATTCGGTATGGGAATGGCATCACCATTCCTTTTTTCGCTTCTGATATCCATAACAGTGCTGATTATCTCCTGCCCGTGCGCCGTAGGTCTTGCCACCCCAATAGCGATAATGGTGGGCACAGGGAAAGGCGCTGAGAACGGCATTCTTATTAAGGGCGGTGAAGTGCTTGAGAAGGCACAGAAGCTTGATACCATCGTATTCGATAAGACAGGGACGCTCACGAAAGGCGAACCCGCACTCACCGACGTCATAGCAATAAAGGGTAATGAGAATGAGGTGCTGAAACTTGCAGCTATTGCTGAGAAAGGGTCAGAACATCCGCTTGGTGAAGCCATACTCAAAGGAGCAAAAGCCAAGAAAATTGATGTACCTGATGCAGAGAGTTTCAAAGCAATACCCGGTCGCGGAGTTGAGGTAAAATATGGTGGCAAGAGGGTGCTTATAGGAACGCGAAAACTGATGACAGAAAACGGTTTGGATGTCACGCCGCTTCTGGGAAAACTGGAAGAACTCGAACATAATGGAAAGACTGCGATGATTGTGGCGCTGAATAACGAAATAGCTGGTATCATAGCTGTTGCCGATACCCTGAAGGAAAATTCAAAGGATGCTGTCACAGAACTGCATAAAATGGGCTTCTCAGTTGCAATGATAACCGGAGATAATAAAAGGACGGCAGAAGCTATCGCAAAACAGGTAGGTATCGACAGGGTATTGTCAGAAGTGCTTCCTGAGGATAAAGCTGCGCAAATAAAGAAACTCCAGGCGGAGGGTAAAAAAGTAGCGATGGTCGGGGATGGCATTAACGATGCCCCGGCGCTTACCCAATCAGATGTGGGCATTGCCATAGGGAGCGGCACGGATGTGGCTATTGAATCTGCCCAGATAGTACTAATAAAAAATGATGTGCGGGATGTTGCAAAAGCTATACGCCTGAGCAAACTTACACTGAACAAGATAAAACAGAACCTCTTCTGGGCTTTCTTCTATAACTCAGTAGGAATACCAATAGCTATGGGCATCCTTTATCCTTTTACCAATCCCCCTTATCTTATCAATCCGGCGCTTGCGGCTGCGGCAATGGCTGCAAGCTCTGTAACAGTTACGATGAATACGCTCCTTATGAAGCGCATAAAACTACAGGAGTGAATTATGGAGAAAAAACTCGGCTATTATAGTGTGGTTGCAAGTATTGCAACTTCGATAGTTATTGTGCTCCTGTTCTATCTGCTCGCAATTGGCAAGATGGAGACGAAACCTGAAATGTACAAACTCGTGGATGTATATGCGGGAATGCTCTATGTATTCGTGCTTTCGATGATAGTATCGGCTTCGATATGGCCTGGGATTATTGAGAAAAAGCTGAAGGGATAAAACCAATAGATATACTTTGGAACAGGCGTTATCCCGAACAGGATTAAATGAAATAAAGAATAGACCGATGATGTGACTGTGTTCCTGGTAACATGGGATACCGGCACGATAAGATGGAGCTGCTGGATGGGTATG
This sequence comes from Candidatus Methanoperedens sp., assembly GCA_023249275.1. Lineage (GTDB taxonomy): Archaea > Halobacteriota > Methanosarcinia > Methanosarcinales > Methanoperedenaceae > Methanoperedens. Next base: position 10,166 of record JAHFCV010000002.1, on the reverse strand, counting down.
ATACAGGGCAGTTTCATTGTGAAGTGATGCCCAATAAATATGAGAATAAAATATATACGCAAAAAAACTATTAGGGCGCAGTAATTCTTATAAAGAGTCCTGATCAAATGGAAATATTCTCAATAATCCTGATTGTTGTGGGTCTAATTCTATTTGAGACCATAAGCAGCATCGATAACGCTGTAATCAACGCAGAAGTGCTCTCAACGATGTCGCTGAGGGCAAGGCGCTGGTTTTTGTTCTATGGTCTGTTCTTTGCGGTTTTTGTTATCAGGGGAATGCTGCCCTGGTTGATTGTCTGGGTGAACACCCCGGATATAGGGGCGGTTGATGCCCTCATAGCTACTTTTAGCGAAAATGAAGCTGTAAAAAATAAGATAGAGGAATCCTCGCCATTTTTACTGGTCGGCGGAGGGGTTTTCCTTATTTTCCTGTTCTTCCACTGGCTGTTCATCGAGGCAAAAAACTACGGTCTGCGCGGGGAGAGGTTTTTTCATCGGCACGGCGTATGGTTCTATGCAATTGTTTCCATTCTTCTTACTGTCATAGTCTGGTTCTCTTTGAAGAAAGATCCATTCATGGCATTAGGGGCTGTGGTCGGCTCAACAGCGTTCTTCATAACCCATGGATTCAAACAGAACGCTGAGATGCACGAAAAAGAACTCATAGGCGGAACAAGCATGAGCGACTGGAGCAAGATAATGTATCTTGAGGTTATCGATGCCACGTTCTCAATAGACGGTGTTATTGGGGCGTTTGCTTTCACGCTTTCTGTGCCGCTGATTCTCATAGGCAATGGGATTGGAGCTTTCGTAGTCAGGGAGCTAACTATAAGCAATATTGACAGGATTAAGAGATACGTATACCTGAAAAACGGGGCGATGTATTCCATATTTTTCCTGGGGATAATAATGATACTGGACAGTTTCGGGGTTCATATTCCGCAATGGGTTTCACCTGTAATTACAATCAGCGTGATAGGATATTTCTTCTACAAGTCAAGACAGTGTTTATAAATTCAGCAAACGATATAAGAGCTAAATGAAAGCAATCCTGTTTGACCCATTCTCTGGCGCCTCAGGCGACATGATAATCGGCGCATTTATAGACCTCGGGGCAGATGCCGCCAAAGTTAAAGAAGCGATGGAAATCGCCGCGGACGTGAAGGTTGAATTTTCAAAGACCATCAAAAAAGGGATTGCAGCAAGTTCGGTCAATGTAACCACTATAAAAGATGGCAGTTCAACGCTGGCTGAAATAACCACTCGGATTAGCTCCTCAGGTCTATCCGGACCCGTGGTATCGGATGCGATTTCGGTCTTTAACATCCTCGGGAAAGCAGAAGCAAAAGTTCACGGCGTAAGCCTTGAAAAACTTCACTTCCACGAACTCGGGCAGGAAGATGCAATTGCGGATATTGTAGGTGCATGTACTGCTTTTCATGACCTCGGACTAAAAAACCACAGGATATACTGCACTCCAATCTCAGTGGGCATGGGATTTATTGAGTTCTCGCACGGGAAATTTCCTGTACCTGCGCCTGCTGCGCTTGAGATTTTGAAGGATTATTCCCTGCTCTGGAAGTTGGGTCCCGTAGAGGGGGAATTGCTCACTCCCACGGGCGCTGCGCTGCTTGCACATTTTGTCAATGAAAAAGGCGTGTGTCCTCCCATGAAGAGCGAACAAATCGGCTACGGCGCCGGAAGTGGTGATGGTTCGGTTCCCAATGTCCTGAGGATAATCTCAGGCGAAATCGATGAGGCTCTTATCTCGGACAGAATCGAGGTTCTTGAGACCAACGTGGATGACGTTACGGGTCAGGTGCTGGGGAATCTGATAGATGAGTTACTCATGGCGGGCGCGCTGGACGTTGCAGTAATACCGGCGACCATGAAAAAAGGGAGAAGCGGCAATATTGTCCAGGTCATTGCAAAGCCGGAGGATTCGGATAGGCTTGCGCGAAAAATAATCGAAGAAACTGGTTCTCTTGGAGTGCGGATAATCCCGATAAAACACAGGCTGATTGCGCAGAGGGAGATGGGAAAAGTGAACGTTACTATAAACAACAGGGCGTTTTCAATAGGCGTTAAGATTGCCAGGGATTTACGGGGCGTTCTGCTGAATATATCTGCCGAGTTTGAGGATTGCAAAAACGCTTCCCAGGAATCCGGCACTCCAGTAAGGGATGTTATCAGGCTTGCAGAGGAGAGGGCGCGGCATGTTTTTTCCGAAGCTCGCGTTTAATATCCATCCTGTAAGTCCAATCATGCTGGAGATACCTATCTAATAATTTATTCGCCATATCGGTTTCACTTAAAGTCAACATGCCATTCTGTGAGCTTATTCCAAGCGCGTTTTCAAACCCCTGCCTCAATACTTTTTTAACATAATCAATATCAGTAATCCCCATTTCCTTTAAAGTTATCATCCCTTCCCTTGCAGAAGATACGGGTTTTAAGTTCTTTGTGGGATTTTTCAATACTTCATCCATCAGCTCAAAATCAAAATCCAATAACAGGCTGCCATTTACCAGCACAGCGCCGTCAATGCGACCCTGCGCATTTCCTGAAATCTTCCTGCCTCTTGAATAAACCGCATTGCGCGCAGGTTCGATCTCCCCGCCCGCGCCGAGAGCAAGAAGGGCGTTCACCACGCCGCCGAGGACTTTTGTATATGCGGATTGGATGCCGCCGGGAATCACGCCGCCCTCCCGCCCGATTACGGAATAAAGTACCTGGTTCTCATCGCAGAAGCCGCACCCGCCTCCGAGTATCCTTCGTACTATCCCGATGTTGTGGTTCCTGCAAAAACCAGCACGAATATCATCATCCACGCACTGGTGATAACCAAGATATACGACAGGCGACCGGACGCGCCAGAAAAGAATAGTTTCAGGCGAAGAACCCGCACCTACATGCTTTGCAATGGATTCAAAAAGCGCTGCGCTGTAAAAACCGTCAATCTTATCAAGGTCAATAAAACGCCACATTGTTTCATTTAATCCGTATTTCAAGTTCCTGGCTCTTCACACTTATCTTCCTGCCTTTAGCGTCGTATTCGTAGTATTCCGCAGTTGCAGGAGGGAGTTTTATGGGTTTTTTGGCATCCGGTTTAAAAGTATAATTAAAAATCATTTTCATGCCAGGTTCCAGAACTCCTTCGGACGTTGTTTTGCCGCTGACCAGGGTTGCGCCTTCCGGCAGATGGTCTGAAATAACGATACTTGTAGGAGCATTTCCTGTATTTTCCGCAAGTACTGTCACGTTCACAGAATCGCCAGGCTTGACTTCAGGAGCATCGGTCTGTTTCCTGAGTACAACCTCAGGTCCGTACACAACAATCCCTGGCGTGTTTGATTTAATGCTGTATACTCCTTTATTTATTATGAATCTTGCAGTAGCCGCAGGGAATATGATTCCTTCTTTACTTGGTTCCTGCGGTCTTACAAGATAGCGGTAATTTCTTTCCCCGCCGGCAGGAATATCAACAACCCACTTTAGTGATTGGTTGCCGAGAAGTCTAAAACCTTCCGGCAGAGCATCAATAATATTCACATTTTTAAGATCATGCGTTCCATTGTTTGTGAGAGATAATGAAATGCTGGTGTAATCCTTTAAAAGCATGCTATCAACCGTACTCTTCCTTATGGAGAGAATCACCACGGGCTCAAGAGGGCGCTGCTTGAAAAAGTCACAGGCTGAACGTGTAACATTAAAGCGACTGATATTGGTGTCATTACAAGCAAGTATTGTGTTCAAAAAAAAGTTCTCAGCTTCGCGAAACAGTTCGTCTGGTATTTTAACAGGTTTAACGACGGCTGGTGTCACAGCAGGCACAGGCGTTGGTTTCACTGTTGTGATGTTAGAAGTTGGTACAGGACTTTCCGTGGGCACAGTAATAGTAGGCACAGGCGTTGTGATCGAAGGGGTTGGTGTCGGAGTTTTCTTCAGCGATTTAATATGTAATTCAACTTCCTGGCTATTAGTGCTGATTCTCCTGCCTTTTGAGCCAAGTTCAAAAAATTCGGCAGTTGCAGGAGGAAGTGTGATTTGCTCATTGGAATCCACTCTGAGCGTGTAGTTAAAACCCATTTTCATGGTTGCCTCCAGAAAGTCCTCCTTAACAGTGCTACCGCTGATAAGGGTCACCTTATCCGGCAGCGTGTCCATGATAGAGACCCTCGTAGGAGTACTTCCTCTATTTTCCGCAACTACACTTACGGTTACAGTATCGCCTGGATTTACTTCAGAAACATCCGTCTGTTTAGTGAGTATGATTTCCGGTCCGTACACTATAATCCTGGGCTGGTTTGATCGCAGGCTGTAGAATTCGTTCCTGAATGTAAACTCTGCTGTAGCAGCAGGGAATACCACACCTTCTTTGTTTGCCTTTGCCGGTCTTATCGTGTAGCGGTAGTCCCATTCCCCACCCACAGGAATATCAACCACCCAATTCAGCGACCGGCTTCCCAGAAGTCTAAAACTTTCCGGAAGATAATCTGTAATATTTACATTGGTAGCATCGTACCTTCCGTTATTTTTTACAGATAATGAAACGATGGTGTAATCCTTTAAATACATTTTATCAACAGTGCTTTTCCTTATTACAAGACTTACAGGAACCTCCGCTGCTATTGATATGCTCTTTGAGGACTTTGCCGTGTATAGAGTTTCCATAACATCATACCCGCTGACGTTCGCTGATATCGTCCGGGTCTTTTGTTCTGTAAGAATTGGGGTTGTGAATGTCAGGCTCTCGGTGATGGATTCCCCTATTTTAATCCTGTCATAATGGTATTTTAAGCTGCCCCTCTTTATCGGAAGTTCAGTCAGAATTGCCAAATCGACATTAACCGCATCAGCAGAGCCCGTATTTTCTATTATTACTGTTGTAACAATGTCTGTTGTATAAGAAGATGTGTATTTATCTTTGTCAGTCTGCACGGATACTCCCAGTCCTGGCGTTCCTCTCGGATTCAGCTCTATTATCGCCCACGGGGCATAACTTTCAAAGAGCCATTCTCTGGCATTTTGGGCAGGGAGTTCTTTGGCAGTGACTTTCAATTCACCGTCAGGTACGACATAGGATTCAGATAATCCGAGTACAAATTTGTTTATAAATTTACCATTTTTTGATATATTCAGTTCCACAAAAGGCGTAACAGGTTCTTCAGGCTCAGGTTTGTATTTAGACGACTCCACAGGTGCAGGAAACGCCATAACTTCTACCGAATATCCTTTATATGTGAGAACCTCGCCACGCAGGAGCTTGCCGGACACACCGCCTGTCCATTGCAGTTGCAAGCCTTCAAGTTGTGCGATGCCGGTTGTCCCAAAGAGGACTATAAATATTATAATTCCCCATATCAATCCGGATTTAATATTGTTTCTCATAAAGCAATATCACCGGATGCCAGTGGTTTTTTTCTTTCAGTTTCATTAAGTGTTCCAGTGGGTTTATTAATCATAATGGAATAATCCCGACTCCACAAAAGAATCATCCAGCGGGAAACCTTTACTCCGTGATGCTGCCACATGTAATCCTTAACTTTGCCAAGTGAAAGACCGCTCTGGTAGAGAGAAACCGCCTCTACGATATGCTCTTTTTGAAAACGCCGTCTTAAGAATCCATCATCCGGAGTGAATTTTGTACCGCAGCGTTTGCATTTTCTGAGTCTTTTCTTCGCGGATTTGTTGTACCTGTAACCACGCCAAACGCTGTCCAGACTACCACATTCTGGGCATTTGTACATCTCTTCGACCATAATCGCAATTAATTATATATGATGTAATTATTATTTAAACATATCCCTCAAAATTTACAATCCCTGCATGGCGCTATTTTCTTTGACTATAACTACCACTATTTATATTATGGATAGTTATTATTTAAATATATCCCTCGAAATTTACAACACTGTATGTCGATACATTCAAATGCTATAAACACATTAATAAATGCTCATGGCAAAAAAGAAAGAAGGCAGCGGTCTCATGTCCTCGGCTGGCTTAATGAGATACTATGATGCTGAGGAAACTGCAACGTTAGTGGATCCGAAAACAGTTGTTACAATAGCAGTGGCAGCAGGATTGGTTATCCTGGCTTTGAACGCATCTTATCATATATGGCCTTAATATTATATGGTGTGCGGCATGATTGATAAAAAATAGTCTTGCTTTTGCCGGATAAGTGTTTTAATTGTATGATTGGATGCTTTTTAGCTTTGCTTCCTTGATTCCTCCGAAAAGGTGTTTTATATATTAAAAACCCCGCTTCGACTATAAACGAACTCACAATCGTCAAATAGTGAAGCCAACTCGTTTTTGACCACAAAAGATTTATTATAGTATATGCCATAGTGCAACACGGTGATTCCATTACCACAAGAGAGACAGTTTCACGTATAACTTGTAGTGTTGTATGACGGGTGGCGCGACCTTGCTGATAGTTCGATGGTGAACGATTCGGCTGGTGCGGCTTCTTTACAGGGGCTGCGGGTTGTTTCACTCAAATATTGAAAAGGAGGCTCTTGAAAAAGGAGGAAATGAAATAATTATGACTAAAAAATCGAATAGTTTTAAAAATATAATCACTGTGCTTCTGGCACTGCTGTTCATAGGGATTGTAACAGGGTTGGCAAGTGCAACGGTGTTCTCGGCTAAATCAGAAACAATCAGCCACAGAGTAGTTACACAGAGTAATTCAGTAATTACTGCAAAAGAAGCCCATGCTGTGGTGTATTCTGTTATTTAATGTCCAGAAGGGTGTTAATATGGATTTGATAATAGCACACATGATACAATATATATTAGCAGCCGTTGGATTGTGGCAACTGATAACTGGTACCATGCTATATGGTATTATGATATTATTACTTGTTGTTGCTTCCGATATTGTAGTTCAAAAAATAATTGAAAAAGCCACAAATAAAAACTAATCCATGCATGGATATTAATTTAGAATCTTTTAATTTTTCAATCATTTTAATAACTTTGTTTTTTGCATTATTGTTGTTTCCAGTAATTCATAATATTTCAAATCTGGTTACGAAATTGGGTATATACCACAATGTCGAGCCTTTCTGGTCTAAAAGAATATTCAACTTGTATCATACATACATATTTCTTAGTATTCCCTTAATTGTAACAATTTTTATAATATTATCTCAGAATGTTGGAATGAGTGACCCTTATAAATTAAGTTTTATATCTTTTGGCGCCTCTTTTATGATTCCACTTATAGGTCGATTATGCTCAGTGTCTAATCGGAAATTACCAGATAATAACCCAACCAGAGAAAAAGAGCGTATATTGTCCTTGGTTTTTTCAACTATTGTCGGCACATTAATAATTGCAGTTTTGATAATTATATATAAACTTACTTTTTATAAAACAATTTTTAATTTAAATGTTTCGGGTACTTTAGGCGAGGCGGTTGTTTTTATTATTGTATTTTTTTTACTTCCATTTTTTACAGGTTTAGTTGGTGAAGGAATACTTATGATTCCAGGCGTTTGTCCAGAACTTAAGATTAAGAGTTAAACAACAACACTAATAGGAATTATGACCGCTTAATAATCGATGTAAAGCAATCTATGAATTAAGGCATCAACAGACGTTTTTTGACAGCCTATCCCATCATCCGCAGACTTGACAGAACCACTTCTGAGTTATCTTTATATACAATTATAACTATCGTCAGCTTCCCCAATGAGAGAAAAAAATGCCTGAATATACATTATTCTTAGGTTGCATCATCCCGGCACGTTTTCCCTTCATGGAAAAATCAACACGGCTTGTTTTATCAAAACTTGGCTGCGTTCTGCACGACCTTGAAGGCGCGACCTGCTGTCCCACAAAGAGTATTCTCAAGCCCATAGGAGATTTAACATGGTATGTAACAGCAGCGAGAAACCTTGCGCTGGCAGAGAAGGCAGGACATGATTTACTAATACCCTGCAACGGCTGTTACAGCACGTTAAAATCCGTAGAAGTAGAACTGCGAGTAAATCCAAAACTTCGCGAGAAGGTCAATAAAATACTAAGGTCTGCCGGGTTAGAATATAAGGGAACCATAGAAGTAAAGCACCTGGTTGAAGTTCTGCATGATGAAATCGGCATCCCCAAGATAAAACAGCACATCATCAAACCCTTTGACGGCATGAAGCTCGCAGCGCATCCAGGATGCCACATGCTTCGCCCAAGCTCTTCCATCTTCTTTGACGACCCCAACAAGCCCAAAAAGTTCGATGCCCTGATTGAAGCTCTCGGAGCAAAGAGCATAGAATACGAGACAAAGATGCTCTGCTGCGGCGGGAACCTCAATACGGCTGATGAACCCGACGAAGCCTCAGCCCTGGCGAGGATGAAACTGCTTGAGGTCACAAAAAAAGCGGACGCCATCACGCTCACTTGCCCGTCATGTTTTATGCAGTACGACTCGCGCCAGTATCTCCTTGCTAAAAGCGGTGAAAAACTGAATGTGCCCGTGCTCTATTATCCTGAACTTCTGGGTCTTGCCATGGGGTTCACGGCACAGGAGCTTGGCATGGAAATGCACAGGATAGATGCTGCGGAATTCCTCTCAAAATGGGATTCAAGATACAAATATCTTAAAACGCTCAAAGAGGTATTTGACCTGCCTTCTGTCCGCAAATGCTACGAGTGCGCAGCATGCGTTAACGACTGCCCTGTTGTTAAGATAAACCCGGAATTCAATCCCAACGAAATAATAGGCAGGATTCTGTCAGGTGAACTTGAGGCTGTGATAAGCTCTCATGATATATGGCGGTGCGTAGATTGTTACACATGCTATGAACTCTGCCCGCAGAAGATGGGCATGAATAAGATATTTGATAAACTGAAACATATAGCCCTTGAAAAAGAGAAAGTGCCAAAGGGCTTTTCTGCCAGTATCGAGATGTTCAAAAAAGACGGGAGGCTGGGCGAGCCCACATCAGTTCGAAAGAAACTGAAACTTCCCGAGCCCCCCAGGAGCGGGGGAGAGGAACTGAAGAAATTATTGCTTATAATACAAAAAGGTGAAGAAAATGAAGTGTGACGGTTTGATGAACACAAAGATAGTCACTCAGTCTAGACGTGTTCATCAAAGAATACCATCCGGGTGCGCAATATCCGGAATGATGAGTGAAGAAGGCAGACGCATTGACGGCAGCGTGATAATAAAATCCATCGCCTGCATGCACGACCGCAGCAATGGTCTTGGCGGGGGATTTGCAGCCTATGGTATTTATCCCAAACGGAAACACCAGTACGCTTTCCACATGATGTTCGACAATATGGAGGCAAAAGAAGCCACTGAAGAGTTCTTCAAGGATGCCTTCAACGTGGACAAGGACGAACCCATTCCCACACGCAGGGAAAACGGGGTATCGAAACCCCCCATGCTCTGGAGATACTTCCTTGAGGCGCCTGAGAACAAGCTTGAGTTCCTCACAGAGCGGGATTACGTCATGAAAATCGTCATGCAGATAAACTCTGAGATAGAAGGGGCTTTTGTTGCTTCAAGCGGCAAGAACATGGGTGCATTCAAGGGCGTTGGTTACCCTGAGGATATCGGGAAGTTCTACAAATTAGAGGAGTACAGCGCGTACATCTGGACATCGCACGGCAGGTTCCCCACGAACACGCCGGGCTGGTGGGGAGGAGCGCATCCCTTCACGCTTCTTGACTGGTCTGTGGTGCATAATGGTGAGATATCATCCTACGGGATAAACAAGCGCTACCTTGAAATGTTCGGGTACAAACTCGAACTGCGGACTGATACAGAGGTCATAGCATATCTTTTCGACCTTCTGGTCAGGAAGCATAATCTTCCGATGGATCTTGCTGTGAAGGCTCTGGCATCTCCTTTCTGGAAGGATATTGACCGCATGGAGCCCGAGCAAAAGAAGGTTGCTACGGCGTTACGGCAGGTCTACGGGAGCACGCTTATGAACGGACCTTTTAGCATAATCCTTGGTCACAGCAGGGGCATGATAGGACTGAATGACAGGATAAAACTGCGCCCCATGACCGTCGCTCGCAAGGATGATATGCTCTACATGGCATCCGAGGAATCAGCGATACGGGAAATAGCGCCAGACCTTGATGAGGTATGGAGCCCGAAAGCAGGCACGGCTGTAACAGGTACGCTTTCGGCGGAGG
>JAHFCV010000120.1 GCA_023249275.1 Candidatus Methanoperedens sp. | reverse complement strand
AACTATTTAATATTAAACTTCACCCCAATCTTGAACAGCCTCTTCGTAGGCAAATTCCTGACCTCACACCCCGTTTTCCCGGAAATCTCCCCCAGAATCTCCCGCATCCTCTCCTCACTCTCAGCCGAAAGCGTGAACCAGATATTGTAATTCGCAGGTCTTAAATAATTATGCGAAACTTCCTCATACTCATTAATAATCCCCGCAACCTCATCCACACGCTCCTCCGGCACCTTCATCGCCACAAGCGTGCTCACACCTCCTGTTTTCTTGGTGCTGATTATGGGACCTATGCGCCTGATAGCCCCCTCGTTTTGGAGACGCTTGATTCGCTTTATTACTTCCTCCTCTTTTAACCCGAGAGACTTGCCAAGCTCCTCAAATGGTTTGTGGACAAGCGGGAAATCAAGCTGAATCGCATTCAATATCTTCTTATCAACTTCATCCAGGGAAATCATGCCCTCACCGCTTTCACAGGCACATACGTGCAATACGGCTCCTCATCCAGGTAATCCCCCGTTGCTGCATACGCCCGCGCACGGCAACCCCCGCACACGGTACGGTACTCGCATTTTCCGCATTTACCTTTAAGCATGTCCGGGTCGCGAAGGTCGTTGAAAACTTTTGACTTTTCCCATATCATCTTGAAAGGTTTCTGCCTGATATTCCCCGCCAGCGCAGGCAGGTATCCGCACGGGTAAACGTCGCCCTTGCTTGAAACAAAGCAAAAAGCAGAGCCGCCGAGGCATCCTTTTGTCATGGCTTCAAGCCCGTGGGTCTCAGGAGTAATCCTGATTCCTTCCGCCTTTGCGCGCTGGCGCATAATCCTGAAATAATGCGGGGCGCATGTGGCTTTTAACTGGAGCCTTTTATCCTTGCTTCTATCATAGAACCAGTTGAGCACGCGCTCGTATTCATCTGGTGGAATCTCATCCTCGACAATTTCCTCGCCCCTGCCTGTCGGAACAAGCAGGAATATGTGCAGCGCCGAGGCTTTTAACTCAAGAGCCAGGTCGTAAATACGGGGGATTTCCCCGAGATTTCTTTTTGTAATTGTGGTATTTATCTGGAAACCCAATCCCTCTTTTTTAAGAATGTCTATTCCCCCCAGAGCAGCCTCAAATGCGCCGGTCTCTCCCCTGAAAGCATCATGCGTCCTGGCATTTGCGCCGTCTATGCTTATGCTCACGCGCTGTATTCCAACCTCTTTTAACCGTCTGGCAATATCAGGAGTAAGAAGCGTTCCATTGGTAGCTAATACTACTCTTAGCCCACGCCCGGTTGCATATCTGGCAATGTCATAAACATCAGCCCGCAGAAGCGGCTCGCCCCCGGTCAGGATAATAATAGGTTTATATTCGACCAGTTCATCCACAAAATGTTTTGCTTCAGCAGTGGATAATTCATCAGGTGTCGGTTCTTTAATAGCCGATGCCCTGCAGTGGATACATGCAAGATTGCAGGCGTTTGTTAGCTCCCATGCAATAAGCCTCGGTGGTCTGACTTTAGTTTCTATCAATCGAATCACGCATTACGGCATTATCCTTTGTTACCTTAACCTTTATGTATTTATGGAAAGAGACCCCTAATGGCACCTATTGAGCCAACCGAACTACTCACTTTAGAGAATTTATTGGATATTAACAATGAACTTAAAGAGGATGCTCTAAGAGACCCTCGGATAGAATACACTGGAAGTTGCGACTATCCAATCAAACAATATGAACTCGAAAAGCTGATAGAATACACTCCGAATCGTGATATTCTTGAAATCGCAGCATACTACCTTAAGAACATAATCCTATTGCAGGCATTCCCGGATGGAAATCACAGGACTGCCCTGTATGCTGTGGAACTTTTCCTGAAAAAGAATGGCTACCGTTTCAATTATACACCGGAAGAATCCTACGAATTCAGAAAAGAGCTTTACAGTAGAAGACTGCGGCAATACAAAACCTATGAGGAAAGACCTGCAAGCGTTTTAAAAGAAGAGAATAATCAGGTATTCTCATTCTGCCTGGAGTTTGTCAGGTCGCATGCCAGGCTAACTTAAAATTACAGAAACCTCATGCCTGCGGTCAAGTATCTCTCTAATTAACTGCCTGTCGCTGCGGCTCTCTGCCTGTCCGGTTTGCACGCTGGCTTTTCTGACCGCTTTTTTCTCCCTTAAAACAAATTGTTTGCGCTGCATCATAATTACTACTACTAATTCCTATTTAAGTATGTGTATGGATCATCGTTCATAACATTTATGTAATGAGCGAATAAAATGGTCACTATGAGTTATCTAAATACAGCTTTCGGAATCGTGTGGATTGTGTTAATAGCATATATTTTAAATCTCATTCGAATTCGCATGGCATCAAAAAATGAACTTAAAATGTTAGAAAACTTGAAAGAATGACCATTGAAAGTATTTTGAATTATAAGACCATTGCAGTCGTGGGCATATCCGATGACCCGGAGCGTCCGAGTCATTTTGTGGCAAGTTTCCTTGATGCGCATGGATACAATGTTATTCCTGTCAACCCCATGCTAACAGAATGGGAAGGCAGGAAATGTTACCCCCACCTTCTCTCCATACCTTTAAAAGTGGATGTGGTAGATATCTTCAGGCGCTCCGAGGCTGTTCCCCCAATCGTGGATGAGGCAATCGCCATAAAAGCAAAAGTCGTGTGGATGCAGGAGGGCATCGTAAACGAAGAGGCTGCGGCAAAAGCGCGGAAGGCCGGGATTGAAGTTGTTATGGACAGGTGTATTAAGAAAGAATACGACAGGCTGAAACGCGGTTGAGTATCTGATTTAAAGCAGCTTCAAATGTCCTGTAATTTTATCCAGTTCCACAACATTAGCAGGTCCGATGCCTAATACCGTAATCGTTCCCGGCGGCACCTCGGTAAGTCCGGCATCAGTGACTAAAAAATTGGGAAGCCCATGCTTTCTGGCGCTCTCTTTCAATTCAAAAAGCTCCTGCAATGTGGCAACCCTCAGCACTACTTTTTTCTGTCCGCTTTCTTTCCAGGCTTCACGAACGCCTCTGTCTGCTGTCTCATAACTTGAAACTGCGGCATGCGCGACCTGGACAGCAAGCTTTCCTTTTGATAATTTCAGGTCATCGCGCACGATTATGCACTGTTTATACTCGGTCATGTCACTTAATCAGCATTCCCTTTTCATCAAACTTCAATGTGTCCTTTTTCTCAAACCACTCTTTCCCCAGCTGGATAGCTTCTTCCCTGTTAAAATCTCCCACAAGTATGTTTTCAGCGTTTGCCGTGACCGCTTCTATCGAAATTGAAAAAATATTATCTGCATTTTTTACAATAATCCTGTTCTGGTCAAGAGCTATGCTTTCCCCGATATCAGTCCCGTTTTGTTTGACGAATTTGCCTGTATAGTCATGAACCTTTAATTTATTGCCTTCCTTTTCCTGATTCAGGGTGCTGTTTTTCTTGAAAAAATTGGAGATTCTATTGAGGAATGACATGATTATTGTTTATTGTTTATTCTGAAATATATAGTATTTGAATAAATTCGGTGCGTAATCCTGTATTCTATTCATAAATTTTACTGCCAATTCTGACCTTGGTTACATAAATAATTTCACACCCGCCATATCCGCTGTCACGTCGAGTCTGGCTTGTTTTCCAAAAATTACCTTTTTCATTTGTAACATCAACAAGATAGCCTTTCAAGATTACTTTGTCATTGATTCTGATGGAATTAATGGCATTGGAAACATTGTCACTGGCAGGGATGATGTGGTTGTTCGCGAAGTGTTTCAGCATATAATATTCACCGAAAGACGGCACAGACCTGTAGTAATACGAACAATATCTTTCGCTCTGGCTGTAACTTATGCCTGTCTCGTCAGCCATCTGCCCCCATACGCTACATAGATCAATCGGTGATACTGCCATGGCGTCTTTGTATTTTCTGATGCTGACAACCTTTGCCGATATTTCATAGGTTGCTACAGGATTAAGTGTGTATTGGTAATTCTTCGAGTTTATCTTTTCCCGAAAAAACTTCCTCATCCTAAATAAATGTATATATGTGGTAAAAATCAAGAACAAGCGGAAGCTAAAAGTTTATTTGAACGATTATGATTCAGGAATCATTTCTCAGGATTTGGCGGCCAAGTATCTCGGTATTACACCCAGATGGTTCAGGCATATCTATAAATTATACAAATCAACCGGATCCATACCTGCGATTGGCATCAACCTGGGAAGGCCAAAGAAGGAGGTTCGTGAAGAATGGAAGGAAATTGTCAAGCAAGAATATGAAAAGTTCAGGTTAAATGCATTGTATCAGGAAAAAACGATATTTGCACGATGCAAAATAAGAATACCTCACAATACTATACACAAAATTATGCTCGAATTCGGATTTGCTAAGGAACAAGAGAGCAAGCAAAAACGAAGGAAGCCCTGGATAAGATACGAAAGGAAGCATTCACTATCGGCAGTTCATATTGATTGGCATGAGAGCAAGTTCAATGGAAAACAGCTGTGCACTATTTTAGATGATGCATCCAGAAAAGTGTTGGCTGGGGGTGAATTCGATAACGCCACTGCAGAGAATACTCTAAAGATTATAGAGGAAGCCAGAATAAAAAATGAACATTTATACCCAATAGTTTCTGTAATATCCGATCACGGCTCCCAATTTTATGCAAATAAACGTGATAAAAAAGGTAACGCAGATCACTCTTTTGAAATTTATCTTAAGCAGAAGAATATCAAGCATATTCTATGCGGGGTAAATCATCCGCAGACTAATGGAAAACAGGAGAAGTTTCATGATTTTTACAAGAACCATAGGGGAAGATTTGAAAGTCTTGATAAAATGATCGAATGGTACAATAATCGCCCTCACGGCTCATTGAATTTAAGAAGAGCTGAAACGCCAAATCAAGCATTCATCCACAAAATGAATCCAGAGGTTTGGCTGGGTTTTGCCTTTAAAGCGTTTGGTTGGTGAATTTTCATGAAAACTGTACAAAAGATAAAAGAAGTTAAGACTGAGGAAGTTATTTCAGGAAATGATAGTAATTCTTCGAGTTGATGATTACTGATGCTCCTTTATACGGCGCCTGCAACGGGTCATAGGAAATATCAATATCTGTATCAAGAGTTTTAAATCCCTCACCAGCCGGCGGATGACCGAGTCCTAATTCACTCAGTATACTGTCACCGCTGCCCAATGCGACTGCAAGCGCTGGAATTATTAGGAATAGAACGATGATTGTTTTTACAATCATTTTATTGTGGTTTTGGCGGCGAACCCTTTCGTCGTCGGCGTTTTCATCTTCCACGCTACTGTAGTACAGTCCTTTTTTCAGTTCCGGCATTTTCCCTTCAGTCCATCAGGACATTTATTTCATTTTCTAAAATAAATACTATTGGTACAGCTATTCATCAGTCCGGGGGATTTTCCCAAGCGCCTCTTCAATCTCATTTGCCAGTTTAAAAGGTATCCCGACCACTACCTCATCATCCCCGTACCTGCTGTGCTTTCTTGAACCTTTGCACCCAAGAGATATTCCCAGCTTCCCTGAAAGGGGATATGCTGTGCAGTCGCTGCATATTGATGCTATTCCGCCGGTCATGAATTTAACCGATTCCCCGCTGTGGTAGGCATAAGCCTGGATTATCCGCATCGCTCGCTCAGGTTTAAGGAATAATACCATGACATCGAAATCCCTGCCTGAATATGGAGTAATTTTTATTGAGCTTCCCTTTTTGTCGAGCCTCTGAATGCCTGCTGCTGCTTTCTTTGCCGCATTCCTGTCTTTGTATCTTTTTGTGCTGAAATAATACTCTTCAGGACTGGTTTCAGTTTCCCCGAGCACAAAAGCGCCCACTTTGCAGCCCTGGTTTTTGATGATGAACGATTCCCCGAACCGTGCTTTCTGGATAAGTTCACAGTACAAAAAAGATGATTGTTCGCCCTTTTCCCTGGTAAATAACACGCTTACAGGTTTGCCTTTTTCCATCAATCCGGGAATATTTTGTAACATGCCAGCAATTCCAAATAACCAAATCTCTCTTATCTCTTATATTCTCCTCATCACTATCCCTTCAGCAACCTTGGGAAGGAAAAGCGTGGATTTCTGGGGAAAATTCTTTCTCTCCACGAATGCTTTTCTCTCAACGTCCTTAATAGAAAAGGGGTTTAAGAGGAAAGCCACGTTAAATTCCTTGCTGTCCACCCTGGCTATAGCCTCGGAGGGACTTGCGTTGAATGACACATCTTCTTCTGGTTTTCCCTTTATAACCGGGTTAATTAGCCATTCATGGAGAACAATAAGGTCAAGACCAACGCTCTCTCCGCGTTTTTCACACAGTTCCATTACCGCCTTTTCATCTGCCCGAAGTATAGTGAATTTTTTACCGTCATACATGCCGAGCCTGACATCGTATTCACTGCTGCGCTGCCTGAGTCTTGAATAAAACTCTTCGTTATTTGTATTACCCTGCCAGCATATTGTAAAGTTCTCTTTTATTTTATTCTCAAGCCGCTGCCTGTCAAAATTCCTCACCGCCCTGTGCCACGGCAACAAGAGGAGTGCCCTGTCGCCGCCTTCCATCAGCATCATCATGGTATATTCAATCCCGTCCTTTTCCCGCATGAAACCTGATGCAGTGTACCTGTGGTGCCCGTCGAGGATAAGAAGCTTCAGTTGCGACATCATTTCCGTGATTTTGCGGATAAGGCTGTCGTCTGTTATTTCCCATAACAGATGGCGTGCGCCGTTTAAGGTGACATCAACAATCGGGGGCTTTTCAGGATTGGGCACGAAATCCGGGCGCTTAAAGCCAAGATACTTTTCGAACAGGTTGTTCAAGCCGTGGTCTGGCATACTGTATTCAGCAGCAATCGGCGAGAAGTTCATCATGCAGGCTTTCATCAGCCTGTAACGCTCTCTTGAATTAATTTCAAAAATATTCTCATGTCCCACAATGCTTCCTTTTCCAAGCTCTTCTGCTTTTACAAGACAGACAAGCCCGAAAACAAAATAATGACTTCTCCTGTCCTTTTCCGAAAGTAAGGCGAGAGTCTCTGGCTTCAGTGTGTACATAA
Source organism: Candidatus Methanoperedens sp. (assembly GCA_023249275.1). Taxonomy (GTDB): domain Archaea; phylum Halobacteriota; class Methanosarcinia; order Methanosarcinales; family Methanoperedenaceae; genus Methanoperedens. The sequence continues at coordinate 450 of JAHFCV010000120.1, read as the reverse complement.
TGCCGTAAATATAAAAGGCGGGTCTTTCCATATTTACAATGATTTTTGAATTGGTGAGACGCTCTAATTCTCCCGCTGCATAACCAATAAATTCATCCCTGTCCATGTCCTTTCTTCGTGTGGTCACATGGATGATGTTGTTTTTTTCCTTTGCATATTGCTGGTAGCCGGCAGCATCTATGGTGTCATAGACCGGGCAGACAAGTTTATCTATCCGCATTTCCGGGTTAATTATAGAAGCCTTAAAAGGTCGAATATCTGCCATTCGTTGAGCATCCTGAAATTTGTTACCCAAAGGTCAATATCGGACATGAATGTTTCGTCAGGATTCTATAGCGTAGCTCTTAAATTTCCGCAGTTAATACAACGCATCAGTTGGCAATCACCGCAAAGAGCGCGAAGTTCGCAAAGTAAATATTGCGCTGCTTTGCGTTCTTTGCGTCCTCTGCG
>JAHFCV010000219.1 GCA_023249275.1 Candidatus Methanoperedens sp. | reverse complement strand
AGCTTGATAAATACGCAATCCTGGGCGGGATTGACAGGATAGCAGTGCCTTCGAGAAAGGCTTTTACAACAAGTAAGGAACTTGGATTGAATATCATAGAAATCCCGAAAATGTGCTGTTCTTATAAGATAAACTAAATAGCAAATGGGCTGATTGCTTTATTTTTGCGGGCGGAGTTCCCTGATTATACCCGACAGACCAACAATATTCTGATTTATATCCAGCAAGGGAGAGAATGTCGCACTCACGTCTATCGTATGGGAATCTTTATGCAGGCGCACAGTTTCAATACCAGTGATCACCTTGCCCGACATGACATTGCTGACAATCTGATCTCTCTCAGCCTGCAGGTTATCAGGAACCATTAATGGAGCGAATTTCTTTCCAACGACCTCCTCATCCCTCCACCCGAATAATTTCTCTGCACTGCGATTCCATGAGGTGATCCTGTCTTCAAGGTCAAGCGTTATAATAGCATCGTACGCATTATCGAACAGATTGCGATAGCTCTCCTCGGCTGCCAGACGAAGCTTCTCCTCAACCAGAGCCAATTTTTCGTATGGCAGTTCTACAGATGACTTATACATGGCAAGATTCAGGTAGAAAAACCCTACGATTTTTAGTAAATGTCCGGCAGTTTCGTAAGAGTAATAGACCATATAACTAAAAATCAGGATGATAAAACCGTAGATTAAAAAGAGCAGATTTTCCTGTCCTGTTTGCTGCAATCTTCTTGCATACAGATAGCTTGCATACAGGATAATTATGGTGGTTACGAGTAACACAAGTATCCATGTTGCAGAAGGGCTGCCGTCCAGGTAAATTATGACTGGCACATTCTCAGAATAAAATAATCCCCAGACAAGTAAGAGAGATGATGAAAGGACGGCAGAGACGAACAGTACTGGTCTGTTTATCAATCCGGGAAGTGTGTCTTTATAAACATACGCGCTTGCAAGAAATAACAGCGCAGAAACTATCTGTGCCGCGCTATAGAAAACGGCAGATTTTTCGGGCGAAAAACCTGGCATAAAAGGGTAGGAAAACATATGGAACAGATTAAGAAATCCGATGACAAGAAATGCCGCTCCCATGAAAAGATCATGATTATTCCTGCTTTTACCATACGCAAACCATGTCATCACGAAGATGGAAAAAGATACAAAAACAGGAAAAAGTTCAAATAAAATTTCAAAAAAAGTACCTAGTAAATCGGTAATATACGATTCAAGCAAATAACCTATGAAGAATATCGATGCAACGATTGTTAGCATCTTTAAAATATGCTCCGTTTTTTTATTTGTTCTCATACAATCTCCTGCTATTAATTTTTCCATTATGTTTATGATGATAATCATATATAGCCTTTATTGGTTCAGGCTTGCTAAGGTTGTTTCCTGAGCCGTACCCTTAAAACATCGGCTGCGCTGCTCAAATCGGTATCATAAAGGTCTTTTATCTTTGAATTATACAGGTAAGCGTAGATTTTCCTGATATCAGACTCTGCCCTCTCTCCCAAACTCATATTTTCAGGCGCCAGAATACTATGGAAATCGTTCTGGTGTGTCAGTATAAAGTTTCTCAGGTCTTCGGTGGTTTTCATTCCATCTAAAAGCCCAAGAACCCTGATAACAGGAGGCCCCCTAGTTTTTCGCTGCTTTGGACCGTCATGAAGGTATAAGCCGAATTTCACCTCTTTTATTTCTAATATTGCGGTCATTGTCAGAGCCCCTGCCCCACTGCACACTTCCACTTTTTCTCCGAGTATTGAATACCCCATCTCCGATAATTGGTCACTTGCAAATTGCAGGAGTGAAAGTTCGTATTCCCTGTCCGGAATACCCCAGTAATCGTTCATGAAGCAAGCAGGTAAGGATGAATATTTATAGGTATCTTTTAAATGTATTAGAAAAGTATATGTAACAATCATTATAATTTATGTACGGAGGTATTTATGAAAACTTTAAAACTTTTAATTGTGAATTTGTTGATTTTTGTGATTCTGGCAAGCCCAGCGCTATCACAAGCAAATGATACAAATCAAACAGCAACGCCAACAGCTGTAACCACTACAGCAGCGCC
>JAHFCV010000119.1 GCA_023249275.1 Candidatus Methanoperedens sp. | reverse complement strand
AGCTTAGCCAGGTGGAGCGCTCGGCTGATAACCGAGAGGTCTTGCGTTCAAATCGCAATGGGCCCATCTGTTCTTTTGGTTCTGTTGCGTTGGCGTGACTTTTAACTGTCTAAACCCACCTGTTGCATAGAGGGAGTTTTATCACAGTTCTGTCAAGTCTTTTCATATTGAACTGTTTGGGTTATACTTCTTTTTAGCCGTTTTTTTCACTTCAGTTTTGACTTCAAAAGCTATTTTATCGATGTCCAAGCCTTTTAGTTCTGCCGTAAGCCTTTTCTCAATTTCATCTCTGCCAAGGTTCTTCATTTAATGACCTCTAGCAAATCTTCCTGAACAACCTTGCCTGGAACCCATGATATTTACAGACCCCTTCCGCATCCTTCTGGTCGATTGTCTTGCTGTCAAACGATGACAGGTCGGCAGAATACAACGCGAATTTCGAATCCCTCGCAATTACCTTTGCGCTGCCTTTATAGAGCTTCATCTTCACGTTCCCGGTCACTCTTTCCTGCGTCTTATCAATAAAAGCATTCAAATCCGAATACAGCGGCTCATCCACAAGACCCTTATACGCGAGCTCGCTCCATGTTTCATCAACTATCGACTTAAATCGCAGCTCTTCCCTTGTGAGCACAAGTTTTTCAAGGTCTTTGTGCGCGGTCAATATTATCGTCGCAGCAGGATGTTCGTAATTCTCCCTTGCCTTCAATCCAAGCACCCTATCCTCTATCATATCCGTGCGCCCGACGCCATGTGCGCCGCCGAGCTTGTTTAGCTTCTGTATCAACGTCACGCCATCAAGCGTCTTGCCGTTCAAAGACACAGGCACGCCGCATTCAAACCCGATATCGATAACCAGAGCATCAGGCGCTTTCTCAGGCGAAACCGTCCACTCGAATATCTCCTCAGGCGGGATAAAATCCGGCTCCTCAAGCCGTCCGCCCTCGATGCTGCGGCTCCAGATATTCTCATCCACGCTCCACGGCTTTGATTTCGTGGCTGCCACGGGTATCCCGTGTTTCTTTGCGTAATCCATCTCCCACTCGCGCGTGAGGTTCATATCCCTCATCGGCGCAATGACCTCAAGGTTGGTGCTCCTGAATACCGCCTCGAACCTCAACTGATCGTTGCCTTTGCCCGTGCATCCATGCGCCAGGGCATGCGCTTTTTCTTTTTTTGCTATTTCCACGACTTTCTTTGCTATAAGCGGGCGCGCTATTGATGTGCCAAGAACATAACCCTCATAGCTGCCATTGGCTTTGATCAGGGGGAAGATGTAATCTTTTACGAACTCATCTTTCGCATCTATGGTGTAATGTTTCTGGCTTATTTTTTTGGCTTTTTTCTCAGCCTGCTGGATTTCTTTTGCCGGCTGCCCGACATCCACTGTTACCGTAATCGCATAATCGCAGTTGTAATGTTCTTTTAACAGGGGTATGCACACGGATGTGTCAAGCCCGCCTGAATACGCAAGTGCTACTTTTTTCATGGTTTTGTTAAATAGCGCGGAAAGATTAAAAGTTTTTGTCTTATACTTACATGTTATGATGGGAATCCAACTGTCAATTCTTAACAAATATTTCAATAACATGCTCCTTAAAAGGAAGTTTATTCTTTTCCCATGACCTCCTTTGTGTAAGGTGAACGGTTGCATGACCCGATTCAAGGGCATGTATCGTAGTCAACACATCCAGGCTATAACCGGGTGGCAGTGGTCCGGTCTTTTTCCCATCATTTACCAATTCTAACGATACTGACACTACCTTCCCGGTTCCTTCAATATTATATTCCCAATTGAAGCCCGCTGCGCCTAATCCCTTTAACCTGAATGTGTATTTTTCCCCGACTTTGAGTTCGATTTTTTCTGGCACATCAGGGTATTTAATCGGATCTATATTCCTCCTCCCCGCCTGATTGTCCAGAAATCGTCTGACAGGTTTCTGTTTGCAAGATAGTCATAAGGCATTGTGAAATAGCCTTTCATCCCCCAATCTTCTCCCCATGAATTGCGTACGAGGAATCTTTTCTTGGAATCATCATAGCCTACGCCCACAACTGCATGACCACCTAACTGCTTCTCGCCGGACTGCGGCATCTGTACTATTCCGGTCTTGGCAACTACCTCGGTTTCAAAGCTTTCGTATACCGAAAAACCAAACACGAATGGAAATCCATCTGCAAGACAGGTTCGCATTTCATCAATTGTATTGAGGCGCTGATACGATGTTATCTTATGCTGTGCAGCTTCTTTGTAACAGGTTGCGCCAGGCTTCACACTGATCTTCGAGATGGTATATGGCCAAGATTTTTCTGAACACTCACCCTGTTTGGCAAGAGTTTTGATTCCGTCACGGATCGCAGCGCCATTATCTGAGGCCGTGCTATGTTCAATGACGCGTTCATTATAATATATGAACAATCTGCTTAATTCGACGTAGGGAACCTTGTCCTTCTTTTCCAGGAATTCCAATACACCAACGAGGGCATTGCCGGTACAACTTTGAAGCTGCCCCTGGTCTTCTACTTTTGAGCATTTGGGGCGCAGATCGACAGACTTTGGCAGCTTGGCAGGTATCTTGCGTACTGCGCCGTACATTAAGTCGCGATGGTCAGGCAAATCCGGAACCCAACCATAACCGGATTTTTTCATTTCACTTTTCTTTGGCTTTGTAACGTTTGTTTTTTTTGGCATATATTTCTCTCCTTTTTATTTTATATACATTCATGAATTATATTGGTTCCCAGATTGAAAAACACACCGCATACCACCCCGGTTGCTTGTAAAGTTTCCATATTCTCCTCTTTAACTTTAGATAAAGGGATACCACTATTTCCTTATCATGTAAAATGTTCTTTTACTATTTATTAATTTTGGGAGTGGGTTTTTTCAAGTATTCGTCAGATTTCCGAAGCTTGCGGAATTAAAGTGGAAGGGGATAATAAATGGGTTACATTAATTCAGAATGCCAGCCAAGAGAATAGAAATTAATATACCACTAACTCTTCTTTTCAGCAAGAATCTTTAGTAAAGATTCGATGTTCTTCTCCGTTTTTTCCATTCTGACCTCGAATGCTATGTTTCTCTCTTCAATGATAGTAACAACACCAAGCATCCCCTTAGATATTGCATCATATTTTTCATCCATATGCTCAAAACTTTTAATAGTATCTGTTCTGAAAAGATTCAGGTAATTCATACCTGTAGTATTCCCCTGCGACATCTCAGCATTCAGTTTACCATATATCTCTTCAAAGAATTTTTGTTTAATTGTTCCTTCGACAAGAGGTTTCTCTTTAATCTCTTCTACATATATGAGAGGTGCTTCGGGGGGATTTTTTCTACTGATTATCTCTTTAAATTCATTAATGGCTTTTTCATGCCCCTTGCAACGAATCTGTACTGTACCGTTTTTTAGACTCTTAACATACCCCATAAGGTTTAGTTTTCGCCCAATTCCTGCGACGTATTGCCTGTAACCAACGCCTTGAACATCGCCCAAAACAATTAATTCTAATTCAACTTTTTGTAATGATTCACCCATAGCTTACCTGACCGTTAGAAGCATATAAATTATATTAGTCATAAAAACTTTATAAGTAATAAAGTTTTTGTTCTGAATCTTATGCCCCCACTTTTTATTAAGTAAAAATTATTCATTATGACAAATAAGCTTTTTGGCAAAATAATTCAGCAACCGGTTTTTGACAACGAATGAAAACTCCCAAAGCAACCGAAGACTTGCCAGAACCCATCGGAATTCTTATATAGAACAACAAACATTGATTTGCCGAAATAGCAGCCCGGTATTTGTATAATTATATTAAATTTATATAATTAATCGGGGCATCAAAATAATATTACTAAAAACAGATAACAGGAGGACAATCATTTATGGCAGCACAACTTGGCGGACAACCAATCATAATTTTAAGGGAAGGCACGGAGAGAACACGCGGGCAGGAAGCACGGAACAGCAACATCATGGCGGCAAAAGCGGTTGCTGCGGCTGTAAGAACCACACTGGGTCCAAAAGGTATGGACAAGATGCTGGTCAGCGGGGATAATATCACAATCACAAACGACGGCGTTACAATCCTGAGAGAGATGGAAATCGAACATCCTGCTGCAAAAATGCTTGTGGAGGTAGCCAAGACGCAGGATGATGAAGTGGGAGACGGAACCACAACCGCCGCCGTACTCACAGGTGAATTGCTGGAACGTGCGGGCGAGTTGCTTGAACAGGGCGTGCATCCCACAATTATTGCTTCGGGCTACAGGATGGCTGCGGAAAAGGCTATTGAGCTGCTGAAGGACATAACCCACACCATCTCTGAAAATGACGAGGAAGCGCTCCTGAATATCGCAAGAACAGCAATGACCGGCAAAGGCGCGGAAGGCTCAAAAGACAAACTTGCTGAAATTACCGTGGCTGCAATCAGCTCCATTGTGGATGAGGAAGACGGGAAGAAAATCGTTGACATAGATAATATAAAAATCGAGAAGAAAGTGGAGCAGAGCGTGGACGACTGCGAGCTGGTAAAAGGCATTGTTCTTAATAAGAATAAAGCTCACAACAATATGCCGAACACTGTAAAGGATGCAAAGATTGCGCTTATCACCCGTCCCATTGAATTCAGCAAGATGGAGCTTGAAGCCGAGATAAATATTTCAACGCCTGGCGAGCTTTCCCGGTATCTTGACCAGGAAGAGCAGATTGTTCACGATATCGTGAACCGGATCGCGGCTTCGGGGGCAAACGTTGTGCTCTGCCAGCTTGGTATCGAAGATATAGCGCAGCATTTCCTTGCAAAAGAAAAAATCCTTGCAATTGAACGAGTTGAGAAAAAGGACATGGATAAAGTTGCAAGAGCAATCGGGGCGAATCTTATAACAAGCCTTGATGATTTTGATGCCGCAGATATTGGAAACGCAGGACTTGTGGAACTGCGGGGGCATGGCGAGGATAAGATGCTTTACATCACCGAATGCAGCAATCCAAAGGCAGTATCCATCATAATCCGCGGCGGCACTGAGCATGTAGTGGACAGCACCGAGCGGGCTCTTGAGGATGCATTAAGAGTGGTCGGGGTTGCGATTGAAGATGAAAAACTGGTAGCAGGCGCAGGTTCTCCTGAGATTGAGCTTGCATTGCGGTTAAAGGACTATGCTTCAACGCTCACAGGCAGGGAACAGCTTGCCGTTGCAAAGTTTGCCGAGGCGCTTGAAATCATCCCGAAAACGCTTGCGGAAAATGCAGGGCTTGACTTCATTGATATGCTTGTGGAACTCCGGAGCCAGCATGAAAAAGGAAAGAAGGATGCGGGGCTTAACGTATTTACCGGAAAAGTGGAAAATATGTGGAAAAACGGCGTTATTGAACCACTGCGGGTGAAAACACAGGCTTTGAACTCGGCTACCGAAACCGCTATAATGATACTGAGGATTGATGATGTGCTTGCAGCCACAGGCGGCGCTGGACCTGAAAGCGGAGCGTGCGGCGGCATGGGCGGTATGGGTGGAATGGGAGGCATGCCTCCCGGCATGATGATGTAAGTATCTACAATCCATGGATCAATAGAATAATACCATATCCTGGGAACAGAAGCTATATTGACGCTATAGTGTCCCAAAGAAACTTTTCGTAAAGATTATATAGTATCGTGTGAGGGATATTCGTAGGGGAAAAAACGGGAGCAAACCCCTTCAATAAAGGAGGATATGAAAATGGATAGAAAATATGTAACTTTAGGGTTACTGCTGGTTTTAACAGTAGCTCTAATTGGAATGCCGGAAGCACTTGCAAAAAGCGGGTATTTGAGCCTTTTCACTGCGCAGTATCCCAATACAGCGACTACAAAGCTTAATAACTGCGACGTCTGTCACACGCCGGCTTTATTCACCATCAGCGGTTCCAGCAAGGATGTGAACTACTACGGGCGAGACTACTTTAATGCAGGTCACAGCTTTACCGCGATAGAAACCACAGACTCTGATGTGGATGGGTACACCAACCTCGCAGAAATAACTGCTGGTACCTGGCCTGGAGACCCGGCGGATTATCCAGCACCAACGCCTACACCAACACCAACACCTACGCCTTCGCCAACTGCTACTGTGACTTTCACAGTAATTGACAGCGTGACAGGTTCGACGGTTCAGGGTGCAAAAGTTTCAATGGACGGCGTTAGCATAAAGACAGATGTAACTGGGACAGCAGTATTCACTAACGTGGCTCTCGGAGACCACAGTTACGCTATAAGCAAGACAGGGTACAAGAGAAAAACAGGCGTCGTTAGTGTGAGCGGCGATACTATAGTATCAGTAGCGTTAGTACCAAGATAGGGGTTCTACCCCTTCTTTTTTTATTTTATTTTTTAATCTCTAAGTTTTAATCTGATTTCTTGGCAGATTATTAATAAAAGCATAGCCATTATCGCATCTACATGAAATGCCAGCGATGTGCCAAAACCGCCGTAATATACCAGAAATACTCAAACGCCCACCTGTGTAAAACGCATTTTATCGAGGATGTTGAAAGGAAAATCAAGCGCGACATCCGTAAATTCAAAATGGTGGAAAGAGGCGACAGGATTGCAGTGGCTCTGAGCGGTGGAAAGGACAGCATCGCGCTGCTCTATGTCCTGCATAAGATATTCTGGAATAGACCGGACATTGAACTTTCTGCCATCACAATAGATGAAGGTGTTCGTGGGTATAGGAAGAAAACGATTCCGTATGCCGTTAAGTTGACAAAAGAACTGGAAATCCCTCTTCTTATAAGGTCATTCGAGGACGAGTACGGCATGACGCTTGACGGGCTTAAAGAGATAAAAGATACCGCCGCCTGCACCTTATGCGGAGTGCTGCGCAAGAATCTCCTGAACAAAACTGCGCGAGAACTCGGCGTAAGTAAGCTCGCGCTCGGTCACAATCTCGATGACGAGGCGCAGACCATACTGATGAATTACCTGCGTGGGGATGTTGACAGGATGACAAGGATGACGGGGGTAATACAGGGCATGGTATTGCGGATAAAACCCTTACGCAGCATTCCTGAAAAAGAAGTAGCCCTTTATGGATTCCTGAATGACCTGCCGGTGAGTATGGATGAGTGCCCATATTCTGGCGAAGCGCTTCGAAACGAGATACGCGAGATGATTAACAATTATGAGGTAAAGCATCCGGGTACAAAATACTCCTTGCTTGGCGGGTTTGAAGCCATAGCAAAGGCGCTTTCTGCCCCCGATACAGAAATCATGCAATGTAAAAAATGCGGTGAACCCAGCAGTGAATCATTGTGCAAGACGTGCAGGCTGCTTGGGCGGTAGAATTGAATACGACATTTGGCATCCTTATTTCCCAATTATCCGCCTGAACGCCCCCATACTCTGCCTGCATATCTCTATATGTTTACTCTCGGCGTTTATCAGCCCTTTAATCTGCGATACGAACTCTTCCCGCTCCTTCTCATCGGGTATTAATGACCTGATGCCCGGTTCGCACTCCGCGCCCAGAAGGTTTTCGTACTGCCCTTTCATGAGTATCTCGTATTTCAGTATCTCCTTCCACATCTCAGGCAGTTCTTTCCCGCTGAAATCGAA
>JAHFCV010000118.1 GCA_023249275.1 Candidatus Methanoperedens sp. | reverse complement strand
TGAGGTGGTGAGCGAGCATGTGGCATCCACGAAGCTTGAGGAGGCTGAAGCCAGGCTTACGGAGGAAGAGATATTCAATAGCGATATCGGTTTCATAGACGAGTGCGACTGCGTTGTAGCTGATGTGACCGTGCCATCCATCGGCGTGGGCTATGAGATATGTTACGCGGTATCAAGAGGAAAACGGGTTCTCTGCATCTATAAAGAAGGGACAAACGTCTCAGCGATGGTGCTGGGAAACAGGCGGGTGACCCCAATCCCTTACATGGATATGGAAGGATTGAAAGAAAATCTCAAGCCGCATCTTGGATAAGATTTAAAAATCAAACAGGGAACTCTGGGATTTAACCTCTTTTCTATCCTCTTTCCTGACCTTTACTGGAACTTCTTCTTTTTCATGCTCTTCCTCAACAGCTTCAGCTTTCCTGGCGCCGAATCCCCCGAATAACTCCACCTCATGCTCCACTTCAGCCTCTCTCAGAGTCTGAGCGTCCTGGTATATCTTCTGAATCGTTTTGGTCACAGACTTTGAGCCTGTAAGAAAAGCAATTTCCTCAGGTTCAAGCGCAAGCAACGCCGCAACCGAAGGCGCATACTTTTCGTTCTTCATTATCATCCTGAAAAAAGGCAATAACTGGGAGCGGGTGAAACTTGCGGAAACATGGCAGTGAGCCCCTATCTTCCTTGCCGTGGAATCTCGCACCTGCCTCATGCCTTTTGTCTGCCCGAGCTTCCTCCACAGCGATGGAGGCTGGTACTTCACAAACCCGGTGTAGCGGTGAGAACGCGCAACCACTATCCCTGAGGTCATGAGCACGCCCGCATATCTCCACATGTTATAATTCTGCCGTCTTTTGACCCTTCCCAGAAAAACAGAAGCCTTTCCAAGGTAACGATATCCTTCTTCAAGGTCATTGGCTCCAGTGTATTCAATCGGAAGATTTTCATCCACCCACTGTATCAAATCCTCAGGGTTCTCATCAAGATGAAAAGTGGCATCATGCGCTTCGCGTATATTTGTTCCTTTAAAGATTTTTGCAAGTACCTTGAAGATATTCTCTTTGCTGTCCCGCTCGCCTGTGATTATCTCGTTGAGTTCCAGAGTGGTTTTTCCCTGCGCGATAGCCTGTAAATCATTTATGGCGCTTCGCAGGTCGCCGTTTGCGTTCTCTGCTATTTTCTCAATCACCCCGAGCCCGCACTTTACACCTTCTGCCTCCGCGATTTTTTTAAGCGCGGGAATCATGGAACGCGACATTACGGAATTGAATTGTATTGGCTTGCATGCGTTACGCAATCCTGCTGACATGTCATAAAGCTCGTTTGCAATAAGAATTATGGGCTGGCTTGTTTTTTTTATCAATTCAAGGACAGCCCTCTCCCCCCCCCTGTCTGCCGTGCCGTGGATGTTGTCAGCTTCGTCCATTATGACAAGCCGTTTGCCTGTGCCATCAAGCCTGCTCATCTGGGAAGCAGAGCCTGCAACCTTTTCAATTATTTCGGCTGTGCGCTGGTCGCTCGCATTTAGCTCTATGGCTTCCCACCCCATATCGTGTGCAAGCGCATGGGCTGCCGTGGTTTTACCTATGCCGGCTCTTCCATAAACCACAACCGCCCTTGCCTCCGGAATCCCATGCATCCAGGCTTGCGCCCAGTTTTTAAGTTCTTCCACCGCCTTGTTGTGACCTACTACCCCAGGAAGCGTCTGCGGGCGGTATTTTTCTGTCCAGTCAAGGGATTTCATGATTTACTTATAGTTTCCCTTAAATACATATCTTTTCATTAGATTCGTGATGAGACTCAACACAATCCAGCTTTTCATAAACTCGGCTGTGATGATGTCCAGTCTTTTCATACCCATACTGGCGCATAATCTTGGAGCAACTGGAACCCAGATCGGGATAATCGGGGCTGTTTACGGCGCAGCGCTTTTTATTTCAACATACATATTCAGCAGGGCAGCGGATAGGTATCCGCCAAAAAAGCTGTTATATGCAGGTTTCATAAGCGCAACAGTAACTTTTTTTCTTCAGGTTTTTGCATACGACCCGCTCAGTTTAGCTATAATTCGCGCCCTGGCTGGATTCAGTATAGGGATTTATCCTGCGGTGCTGATGCTTTATGTTTACAACCTGAAACGCAGCATCGGGAAGTTCAGCTCTTTCATGCCGCTGGGCTGGGCTGTGGGGAACATGCTGGCAGGAGTAATTGCAGTATATTGGCAGATTTTCACCATTTCATCAGTATTGTTCGCAGCATCCTTCTTAATCACTTTAACACTGCCAAAAACGCAAGATACGGAAGTACGCACAAAAAAGAAAGCGGATTATTTTTCCAGGGATATCTTGAAAAAGAACTGGAATTTATATTTCGGGTTTTTCCTGCGACAAATCGGGGCGAACAATGTATGGGTGATTTTCCCCCTCTACCTTGTGAGCCTCGGGGCAAGTGAATTCTGGGTCGGGATTATATATATGTTAAATCCGACACTGCAATTTTTCATTATGAGAAGGCTTGACAGTTACAAAACCAAATATCTCATTCATGCCGGGGATTTGCTCTCAGCCGCTGCTTTTATTGCGTTGATACCCCTGACCATATACTACCAGGCTGTTGTGGGCATGGTACTGATAGCTTTTTCCTATTCCTTCCTGTACGTGGGTTCAATGCGAGAGCTTATTGAAACAAACGAAGAGAAAGGCGCAGCCGCAGGATTGCTCAATTCGTCCATCGCATTTGCAACTATTATCGGTTCTCTTGTTGGCGGTATTATCCTTGAATACTACAGTTACAGGGCGGTTATGGCTGCGGGAGCATTTTTTGCTTTACTGGGTTACGCGGTCATGCAACTCGTTGATAGTTCAGGCAAACCTCAAAAAAGTTCCTGAGAAGGTCGTTTCCCCGCTCTGTATGAGAGACTTCAGGATGCCACTGGACGCCATAAAGCGGTTTTGTCTTATGTTTCATGGCTTCCACTTCGCAGATGCGGGAACGGGCAAGCTTTATGAAATCAGGCGGCAGGGAGCACACCTCATCAGCATGGGACGCCCACACCATTGTTTTAGGACCTATGCCCTTTAATATATCGTTTTCCTCGATGACTTCTATCTCGACTGCTGCATAACCCCCTGCGGCGCCTGTCTTTACCTCACCGCCGTAAGCTTTTGCCATTACCTGGTGACCCAGGCAAATGCCCAGGATTGGGAGGTCGAGTTCTTTGACATATAAACCACAATTTCCGGCGCGTTCAAGGGTGGGACCGCCGCTTAAAATGAGCCCGTCCGGTTCTTTTGCGAGTATTTCCTCTATGGATGAGGTATTTTTCATCAGCTCCACTTCCTGGTCTAAGTCCCGCACGGCGCGGTGTATGAGGTGACAGGTCTGACCGTAGTTGTTGATGACGATGAGCTTTACCATTTTAGTTTAGATTGTAGCAGGTAATATAAAAATAATGGGTCGATGTAAGTGTATTTTAATAATGATGACTAATACACTTAACACAAAATCGAATCTATGTTAACCACACATGACATAAAATCCAATCTTCACTTCCATTTCTCATTTATCCGGGATTTCAGCGAGCTTTAACCCCGCCATTCCCATTATTACAAAAAAAATAAGCAGAGCTGCAGTATAGCCATAACCCGATGATGAAGGCACGATAAGCTTTACAGCAGCAATCAAAATAATAAATACCGCCACGGAAGCAACGGATAAAATGATTTCAAGGGGTTTTTTCTTCATGATTTACAGTACCACAAGTTTCGCATCTATTATACCATCAACCGACCGGATTTCATCAAGTATGCCGTTACTCACTTCGCTATCCACATTAAGCACCATGATAGCCTCGCCTCCAGCGGTAATCCTGCCCACCTGCATCCCCGCGATATTAATCATGTTCTTTCCGAGTATCATGCAGCACGGTCCTATGATATTGGGGTGGTCTTCATGTTTCGCAACTATCATGAACCTTGAGGGTACGACATCGATGCGGTATTCGTCTATTTGAACGATGCGCGGTTCTTTCCCTATGATTGAGCCGCTCACCAGTTTATCCTCGCCTTTCTTACTTAATTTCACGGAAATCTGGCTTGGATAGGATTCTGCGGTCTTTGATTTGCTCTCTGTGACCTTTATCTTTCGCTCTTTTGCAATCGTGGGCGCATTTACATAATTCACGCCGGGTCCAAGCACGGGTTCAAGCAGCCCTTTCAATACAGCCAGGGTTAAGGGAGCCACGTCTTTATCAGCAATTTCGCCGCTGTATGACACTTCAATCTTCTCGTAATTTCTCATCAATTGGGTGCCTATTTTTCCCAATTTTTCAGCCAGCGGCATGTATGGCTCAATTATCTTCATCACATCAGGTTTTACATAGGGCATGTTAATGGCATTCTTCACAGGAAGACCTTTTAAAGCATTGACTATCTGCTCGGCTACGGAGACTGCTACGTTTATCTGGGCTTCCTCGGTCGATGCGCCAAGGTGCGGCGTCACAATAACGCGGTCAAGTTCAAGAAGCGGATTTTCAAATGGCGGCTCCTTGGTGAAAACATCGATGGCTGCGCCGCTTACGATGCCGTCTTTGACCGCTTGTGCAAGCGCCTCTTCGTTGATAATTCCTCCCCTTGCGCAGTTGATGAGCCGCACTCCCTTTTTCGCGATTGCAAATTCTTTGCTGCTGATAAGGTCTTTTGTCTCTTTGGTAAGAGGCGTATGTACTGTAATATAATCGGCGCGCCTGACTATGTCCTCAACAGTTGTCAGCTCCACGCCAAGTTCACTGGCTCTCTCCTGCGATATGAAAGGGTCATAGGCAAGGATTTTCATCTCCATTCCCTGCGCCCGTTTTGCGACCTCAGCCCCAATTCTCCCGAGCCCGACAACACCGAGCGTTTTTCCCCGGACTTCAACCCCCATGAATGTCTTCCTGTCCCATTTCTTGCTTTTTAGCGAAGCATTCGCCTGCGGGATATTCCTGGTCATTGCCATCATCATGGCTATGGTGTGCTCGGCTGCTGATATTGTGTTGCCCTCGGGCGCGTTCACAACGATAATACCCCGCTCTGTCGCCGCAACTACGTCGATATTATCCACGCCTACGCCGGCACGCCCTATTATTTTGAGTTTCTTGCCAGCATTGATGACGTCTTTTGTCACCTGGGTTTCACTGCGCACGATGAGTGCTTCGTAATTTCCTATTCTCTTTATCAGTTCGGCAGGCGGAAGACCTGTGGCTATATCAACATCAAATTCCTTTTTTAATATTTCGATACCCTGCTCGGATACAGGGTCGCTTACAAGTATCTTCAAGTATTATCACCGGATAAATCGGTTTAATTGGGCTAATAGCATTTCAGCTTTTCGTTTAGATGTGTGTGTAAAATCTTTTGGTTTAAATCTCGCATAAAGTAACTTTGCGCTCTTGGCGTACTTTGCGGTGCAGGTTTTTTTCACCGCAGAGGGCGCAAAGTACGCAAAGAAGTTGCTCAACACCAAACTTTTTTACAGTCCCGTTTAGATTAGATATTTCAGCTTTGAAGTTCAAGATGGAATCATGCCGGCAAGACCCTTCGTATTCATCAACGCTGCCATGAGCGCGGACGGGAAAATCGCAACGATAGAGCGAAAGCAGACCAGGATTTCAGGCAAACTCGATTTTGACCGCATGGATGAACTCAGGGCTGCCTCGGATGCCGTGATGGTGGGCATAGGCACTGTGTTTTCAGACAATCCCAGCCTTACTGTGAAATCGGAAAAGAGAAAAGAAAAGCGATGCGCAGAAGGGCTTCCCGAAAATCCTGTGAGGCTCGTGGTGGACAGCATGGCGCGGACGCCCATAGACGCTGATATTTTCAAAAAAGGGGAGGGCAAAAGAATAATAGCAGTTTCGCAAAGCGCGCCCCGGGAAAAGGTAAAGCAGCTTGGGAAGTACGCTGAAATAATACCTGCCGGTGAAAAGACCGTTAACCTGGAAAAACTCCTTCTGGAATTAAAGGCTCGCGGAATCAAACGCCTCATGGTGGAAGGTGGCGCGACATTGAACTGGGGATTGATATCAGCAGGGCTTGTGGATGAAATATACACATTTATCGGTAATATTATAATAGGAGGCAAGACGGCGCCTACGCTTGTGGACGGCGATGGATGTACAGGCGGATTCTGTAAACTGGAACTCATTTCCTGCGAGAGACTGGAAGACGGAGTTCTTATCAGGTGGAAAGTCCAGAGTCAAAAGGATGTCCACAATCTTTAAGAGCCTTTACGTCAATTGTAAACCTATGGTTAAGCTGGATCAGATCAATATTTCAAACAATGGTCTCACCAAGTTCTTCAGCCCTATCGAGGCTTCAATATTGAAGACGTTATGGAACGAAGGCGAGATGACCACGTCAGAGCTGACCGAAAAAACAAAGATTCCTTTGACAAGCGTGGCAGGAACCCTTGATCGGCTGGTCAAGGCAGGATATACTGCACGGCGCGTGGAGAATGTAAACGGAAGGGTTCGGTATGTATATGAGCCGGTTTTTTCCGAGGAAGAAGCCGCAACCGAAATCACCACAAAAATCCTGGACAGCCTGGTAGACGCTTTCGGTCCTCTTGCGCGTGAGAACTTCTCAAAATACAGTGATAAAAAATGAGTTTATCAGGTGAGTTTAACTGCATCGGGCTGTGCTTGAGATTATCTGATTTTACTCCTTTTGTGGCGCTTTTCGTAGTTGTTTCAATCGCCTTGCTTGCAGCAAGCATGATGCTCAAGAGACCGAAAGAGAGGCTTATGACGTTTGTTTCAGCCCAGGTCGCTATCTTGCTGGCTATCGCAGCGACCTTTTACTTAATGAAGTGCAGCTATATGCTCACATTTTATCTCTACCTTGCATATGTTATAATTTCCACAGTGCTGATATTTGCAGTTCTTCGGAATTATGACCTGATACTGATAAAGCGCCTCCAGGCAAAGCCGGCTGGCAGCATAATGAAATGGGCGCAGGAATTTGTGGACAGGCTCACATCAGCAAGGATCTATTATTTTGATTCAGCCGTTCCCAGGGCTTTTGCCGCAGGGCGGTCGATTTTTGTCTCAATCGGGCTTCTTGAACTCCTGGATGACGGCGAGCTGAAGGCTGTACTGGCGCATGAAGCCTGGCATATACGCAATAATTCAAGAACGCCTTATCTAAAACAGCTTGCACTGATGACATTCTCCTCGTCGTCCGATTCCGAGCTTGAGTATATGGCGGATTGTTTTGCAGCCGAGATTGCAGGAAGAGAGTCGCTTTCTTCGGCGCGCAACAAGGTTGATAAGGTATTTATTTAAGGAAAAGTAATGGTGATGAAAATATGTGGCTTAAATTAAGATTGTATCTAATAATGGCAGTAATGTTTGCCATAGTCTACGGGCTTGTTGCATTTGCAGCGAGTTCTATGGGAATTAGCGGGTTTTTCTTTTACGGTGTTCTCGCATCAGCCATGATGTTCTTCCAGTACATGATAGGTCCGAAAATGGTAGAATGGTCAATGGGCGTAAGGTATGTGAGTGAACAGGAATACCCGGCTCTGCACAGGATGGTCGGCGAACTTGCAAGGGATTCAAGGATACCAAAACCCAGGATAGGCATTGCCAGCATACCCATACC
>JAHFCV010000117.1 GCA_023249275.1 Candidatus Methanoperedens sp. | reverse complement strand
AGGAAGCTTATAGCCAAATGAAACTTTTGGATTTTAAATGAAAACGAAACTACAAAGCGACAGCACAATCATGCCCCGCAGCTCTGCTGCGGTTGGGTGTGCTGTCGCAACGTTTGACTATTTATCAAATGGAGAAAACTGATGATAAAGCAAAAAATATTATTTTTAGAGACTCAGTTAGACCAGGAACTGAGTTCACCAAGAAATTCGATAGTGTTCATGGAATCTTTTTTTAAAAGTTATGATTTCATTGAGTTTATTTCAAAACAGGTTCATTCAAAGGAAGATTTGATAAAGTTTCTGGATTATGCAAGGAGAGATAAAAAGATAATTGCAATACATATTAGTGCACATGGTAAGAGTTCCAGAAATAATTGTTCATTGTTTTTTACAAATAATGAAAAAATAGATTTAACGAATACAGAAAACCAGAAAATTTTCCAAAATCTGAAGAATCGAGTGTTATTTTTCTCTTGCTGTCAAGTAGGCAGAAATGCTGATATTATGAATAAAATATTGAAAATAAGCAAAACTGAGGCAATTTTTGCTTATTCTGAGAACATAGATGATGACCAAGCCTTTCTTATAGATCCACTATTTTACCATTTATTAATCGGGTATAACGGATACAAGGAAAATGAATTATCTTTAAAAATAATATATGAAATATTGAAAAAAGCATTAGATGATTTGCTTATAGATACACGTGAAAATAAAGAAGACCATTTACTAAATCCACTGCTTTTAGCTTATTTTAGTTGAAGTGATTCAGGGATACCTGCATTTTTCAATTAATATTCATTTTCGACAAGCTATAATCGTAATTCTAAAAACGGATACGGATCTGGACAGGATTAACTGTATTGACGGGATACGATATTAAATCCTGTTAATCCTGTTATCCTGTCTGGAAAATCAGGATATACTTAAACGGTATGTCAAAATTTGAAATTATGGAAATTTACGAACTATACTATAATATGAACTCCGGCGGCATGAGTTCGTACCAGTTCGTACGAGTTAGTTGTTGATTTTTTCGTATCAGACGCAGGGGGCGCGAAGATGACAGGAATACTCCACTTCCAGCATTCAAGAAAAAGCCAATACGTATTAAATGGGCCCGCGGAGATTCGAACTCCGGATCCCCGCCGTGTAAAGGCGATGTCATAGCCGACTAGACCACGAGCCCTGCGAGGCTAAGATGTTGTTTGAGGTATATAGTTTTTTAGTTTGCCTGGTGGTGTAAAATCTTCATGTGTCATCGGTTAAGAGTAATATTGTGATAGAACACGGATTTCACGGATGACACGGATACGCGCGGATACGAATATAAATCCGTGAAAATCCGTCTAATCCGTGTCATCCGTGTGCATTTGCCACTGTTCCACACCAAACTTTTTTACAGTCTCATTTGCCTGCGTTTTATGGAAAAACCCGTAAATCGTCTCAGCATCCTTCCTCGATATCCCCCGTACATCCCCAATCCTGGAAACCCCGGCTTTCTTTAATTCCTCGACAGACCCGAAATACCCGAGCAGCGCGCGCTTTTTCTTCTCCCCTATCCCAGCTATCCCATCAAGCGCCGACTCCCTCATTTTCTTCCCCCGCAGTTTCCTGTGGTATCCAAGCGCAAACCTGTGGGCTTCATCCCTTATCCTCTGCAACAACTGAAGCGCAGGAGAATCCTCTGGCAAAATGACAGGCGCATCTTTTCCAGGAAGGAAAATATACTCAAACTCCTTTGCAAGCGCCGCCGTATCCAGCTTCAAGCCAAGCCCTGAAAGCGCAGCCAGGGCAGCATTTAACTGTCCTTTTCCTCCATCCAGCAGCACAAGGTCGGGCATTTTTTTTCCTTCATCCTTCCTGCGCGAGTATGCGCGCGTTACCACTTCTGCCATCATGGCAAAATCATCCGCGCCCCGGATTGTCTTTATCCCGAAGCGCCTGTAATTCTTTTTGTCAGGCTCCCCGTTCTCAAACGCAACAAGGGAGCCCACTGCATCCGTGCCGCTGATGTTTGAAATATCAAAAGCTTCGATTATGGACGGCGCAACAGGAAGCTCAAGAGCTTTTTGCAGGGCAGCAAGAGCCTCATGTTTATCTTTGCTTTCCGAAAGCGCTTTCTGTGTCAAAAGCATCCGTGCATTCTCATTTGCAAGGTTCATCAGTCCCTTCTCTGTCACGTTTTTGGGAGTTTTGAGCTTTGAACCTTTTTCAGAGAGCCAGCGCGATATAGAATCATCTGCTATATCAAAAGGGATTATAATTTCTTGCGGCGGCTTGACATCCTGGTAGTATTGCTTGATAAAACTCGATACCACCTCGGCATCATCCGAGCCAGCCGTATTCAGCGTAAACGTATCGCGCCCTTTGAGTTTCCCTTCACTTATGTGGAAGAGTTGAAGGCTCCCCAGGGTTCCTGATGCCGCATACGCGATTATGTCCTGCTCTTTTTTACCTGCCATACTTACGCGCTGCTTTTCAGATAGTTCTTCCAGCGCATTAACCTGGTCGCGGAGGTGCGCTGCTGCCTCATATTCCTGTATTTCCGACAGCCTGTTCATCTCTTCTTTCAGTGAATGTACCAGCTCGCTGCTTTTGCCTTTAAGGAAGCTTGTAACGTTCCTGATTATGTCCAGGTATTCCTCTTTTGTAACTTCTCCAAAACAGGGGGCAGCGCATTGTTTTATATGATAGTTAAGGCACGGGGGACAGGGAAGTTTTTTCCTGCATCTTCTTACGCCAAACCCCGAGGCTATTTTTATCATTTCACGCACAGCCTTTGAACTCGGGTAAGGACCGAAATACTGGGCGCCGTCCCGCTCCCGCCGCCGTGCAATGCAGATGCGCGGATATTCCTCGTTTGTTATCTTTATATACGGATACGCCTTATCATCGCGCAGGCGAACGTTGTAACGGGGCGTATGTTCTTTTATGAGGTTTGATTCCAGCACCAGCGCCTCGACCTCGTTTTCGGTCACGATGTATTCGAGCTCCTCAATATTCCTCACAAGCATGCGGTTTTTTGGGGAGCCCTGCACCCTGAAATACTGGCTCACGCGGTCACGAAGTGAGGAGGCTTTTCCCACGTAGATTACCTTATTCTCCCTGTCTTTCATCAGGTAAACGCCTGGCGAATCAGGGAGTTTTCTTGCATTTTCGATAGTTTGTGTCATTTCTCTAACTGGTTTTAGATATGTTTATCTGCCTATCAAATAGTTTTTTCGCATTAAGCACCTGGAGAAAGAGATTCCCGGGAGGCTTTTGAATATGAAGGAGACTGTACGCAATCAGGGGAAACAAAAAAACCACCGCACTCCCCAACCCGCCATTTCTTGTCTATAAATCGACAGGTTTACACATAAATTTCATGATATTTAACACTTGTGGTCAAAATTTTTCATAAAAACCAATGCATGATTAAAAAAGATAAAGTTATATAACAACAGGGTAATATTTATGTTAATATGTCTGCCCCCAGTTTTGAAAAAATATTCGGTAATACGGCGCAGCTTATCGTTTTAGAATATTTACTTAATAATAAAGACAATGACACGTATCTGTCAGGGATTGCGGCAGATACAGGTCTTTCCCATTCTACGGTATCGCGCGTCATTGAGCCGCTTCTGGATTTAAAGATAATAAAAGAGACGCCGCTTGGTAAACAGATACGGGTTTTTAGATTAAACCAGGAAAGCGAGCTGACAAAATACCTGCTTAAAATCAATAAAGATTTGAAACATATGATGAATAACGGCGGTGGCAACCCATGAATAGAAATGCTATCGATGAAAAAATCCTTGAATTGATAAAACGTAATGAGGCTATATCAAATCCAGAATTATCCCGGATACTTGGAATCCAGGAAGAAGAAGTTACGGAAAGAATCAGGAATTTTTCTGATACGAGGTCAAAGATACTGATAGTTGATGACGAGATGGATACGCTTCTACCCTTAAAAATATCCCTGCAGGTTGAGGATTACATAGTCATTGGAGCCCTTAATGGTTGCGAGGCGATAGATAAAGCAAAAATCGAGATACCTGACCTGATTCTTCTTGACATTATGATGCCGGAGATGGACGGTTATGAGGTATGCAGCAGGTTAAAAAAAGACGCTCGTACAAAGAATATTCCGATAATCATGTTGACAGCCAAAGATGCTGTAAGAGACAAAGTGAAAGGTCTGGATATTGGCGCGGATGATTATGTAACAAAACCTTTCAATCTCAATGAGCTAAAAGCCCGAATTAAAACCGTGCTGCGAAGGTCAAAAAATCTGTTATCCTGAAACGGTGGATACGTGAACATACGTTCCGAACTTCTAATTTTTTTCCTGTTAATATCAGTAATACCGTTGTCTGCTGTTGTTTATGTATCTTATGATTACAGCAAAGAAGCTATCCGTGACTCGGTAATGGCAAACCTGCTTGGCGCAACTGAAAATACCGGCAATGCGATAGATAACTGGATGGATGCACGAAAGGATGATATACGCGTTATATCACAGTCCGGAATAATTGTAAACTCAGAAAAAGAGCATTTTCATGAATCCCTGAACACCTTTGAAACTGAATACAAGGGCGTATATACGGAATTTTTTCTGCTTGACCCTGCCGGGAACATAATGTTCTCGACCCTGAACCATACAGGAAATGCAGGTAATGAACATTATTTCACAGAAGCTGCAAGGGGAAAACTGTATGTATCTGATGTTTATCTCTCCGAAATGACAGGTTCTCCAGAAATAATAATAACCAACCCGGTCAAAAAGAACGGAACTATCACAGGAATACTGGCTGCAAGGGTAAGTATGGAGAACCTGTACAGGATTATAGAAAACATCGATATCGGGAAATCGGGGGAGGTATTCATAGTTAATAAAGACGGCGATATCATATTTCATGGGAACAGGTCAAGGATACTTCATGATAACATCAAGGATAATTTTGCAGTTAAAGAAGTAACCTATGAAAAGAACGGCATTAACGAGTACGTCAATTACAAAGGCGAAAATGTGCTCGGTTCCTATTACTGGCTGCCGCTTTACAGGTGGGGTCTCATCGTGGAGAAGAACATAGATGAAGCGTATGCGGGAGTTCTCACCCTGGGAAAAGTGATGGCAGGCATATCTTTGTTTGCTGTTATCGGTGTTGTTTTTCTGGCTATCGTCATCTCAAGAAGACTCACAGACCCTGTAAAATCTCTTGAAGAAGGAGCGTTTGGTCTTGTTAAAGGGAACTTCAAACCGATAACCGTATCTTCAGCCAACGAGATTGGCAGGCTGACAGGGATATTCAATTCCACAGCACAGGAACTGTTGGATATTAGAAAAAAACTTGAAGCCAAAATCGAAATAGCAAATAAAGACCTGGAAGAAAAAAACAAAGAACTTATTACAGCCAACGAAGAATTAAAAAAACTCGATGAGATGAAATCAGATTTTATCTCCATGGTCTCTCATGAACTCAAGACGCCTCTCTCGTCTATGAAAATATCCGCCGAGTATCTTGAATCCGAAACCAGTGTAGATCCATCCGTGCAGAAAGAGCTATTGCAAATAATAATAAGGAATATCGACCGCCTGACACGGTTGATAAACGATATTCTCGACCTTTCAAAGCTCGAAGCAGGAAAGATGGAACTTCAACTGGAACATGTGGATATCCATGAAATTGCTAATACGGTTCTTGAAAACGCCGGACAGCTTGCCTTGAAAAAAAACATAACTGTTTCACTGGATATTCCGGAAAAACTCTCTCCGGTACTGGCTGACAGGGAAAAGCTTATTATTGTTTTGAATAATCTGTTTGAGAACGCGTTGAAATTTACCCAAGACGGTGGAAGTATCCACCTGTCGGCAAAAGACAATGCGGATAATATAGAGGTCAGTATGAAGGATACCGGCATCGGGATAGAGAAAGAAAAAATTGAAAAGATATTTGACAAATTTTACCAGGTGGACAGCGGCTCAAGAAGAAAAATAGGCGGCTGCGGGCTTGGGCTTTCGATATCCAGCGGGATAATCAAAGCACACGGCAGTGAAATCCGTGTGGAGAGTGAACCCGGAAAAGGCAGTACTTTCAGTTTCAGGTTAAAAAAGGTTGAATAAACATGAAAAAATATATTATTATTGTAATTATGGTGTTGATGCTAGCTTCTGCAATGCTTTTTTTCCTCCCTGCCCAAAAGTCAATATATGTTGTATCAATGACTGCAGATGAAATGTCCAGCAGCCTTGCGAATGGTACGATTGCCGGTTTTATTTCATGGGAACCCTATCCTTCAAAAGCTGTTTCTAAAGGTTACGGCAGGTATCTTGTTAATTCCGGGGATATCTGGGAGAACCATCCCTCGTGCGTCCTTGCAATCTCTCCCGACCTTAAAGATGAAGATATGATAAAAGCTCTTGTATGGGCTGAAGTAAAAAGCGCCAGGTTTATCAACAATCCATCAAACCGTGAAAAGGTATTAAAATACGGCGAGGAATTTTCAGGACTTGGCAGAACTGAGGTCTCGATGGCTATCAATAATACGGCATATATAGAATTCCCTGACA
This sequence comes from Candidatus Methanoperedens sp., assembly GCA_023249275.1. Classification (GTDB taxonomy): domain Archaea; phylum Halobacteriota; class Methanosarcinia; order Methanosarcinales; family Methanoperedenaceae; genus Methanoperedens. The sequence goes on along the minus strand of JAHFCV010000117.1, from coordinate 1,196 downwards.
TGAACCAGATGAAAAAAGCTATCGATATCCTGAATAAAGCCGGCGTTCTTAAAAATAACATTACTTCAATGGGATATAATAACGTTGACGATTTCCTGTCGAGCCTCTTCATTGACAAATATTACAATGAAGTCAGGAATAACCTGGAGAATGATCCCGACTGGGCTCCGCCTGCTGTCAATGGGAGCCTCAGGTTCGGATATATTGAGGGTAATATGCACTATCTGTCGATGTTTATAGCCCAGAAAGAGGGTTATTTTGAAAAGGCAGGTCTTATCCCGGGGAAAAACATCCAGTTCGTGGGCTACCGCAGCGGCAGGGCGATAACCGATGCTCTCAAGCACCAGGAAGTAGATGCGGCAACCCTCGGCTCGACCGTGCTTTTAAGGTACAGGGTAAACGATAATGGAAAGATACGCATCATAAATGGAGTAAATTCGGGAGGAACTTCACTCGTAGTGAGAGCGGATTCTGGCATAAAGACTATCGATGACCTTAACGGTCTTAAAATCGCCACTCCGGGTTTTGGCACATGCCAGGACACCTTAATGAGAAAGATGTTTGAAGGATTTGAAATAAAGACGCAGTGAAATTCTGTAGCTCCTCGATATTCCTCACAAGCATGCGGTTTTTTGGGGAGTCCTGCACCCTGAAATACTGGCTCACACGGTCACGAAGGGAGGCTGCTTTTCCCACGTAGATTACATGGTTCCTTGTCTTTCATGATGTAAACTCCAGGCTGACGGGGGAGTTTTTTTGCATCTTCGATGGTTTTGGTCATACTTTCACTGATATACAGTACAATAAGGAATTGATGTGCGGTGCTATACGTAAGAATCTTTATTTAAAGATAGGTTCATCTTTATAGTATGTCCGAAGCAATAACTGCGGTTTACGAGGATGGCATGTTCAAGCCACTTCAAAAGGTAGATCTTCCAGAGCACAAACACGTGCATCTTATACTTATACCGGAAGAAGAGGCAGCACTGCTGAAATCTCAGATGAAGGAATTATCGAAGATAGTCGGTATAGGGAGAAGTTGTAAAACTGATGTTGCTCGAAAGCACGACAAATATCTTTATCTTTGATTACTATACCCCGCAGCTCTGCTGCGGTTGGGACAAACCATAGTACGAACTTTTTTTAAGCGTGGGTACATATTAACATAGATGGTAGAGTTAGAACATGCAAGCCAT
>JAHFCV010000116.1 GCA_023249275.1 Candidatus Methanoperedens sp. | reverse complement strand
ACTTCCCGCTTCCCCAACACAACCTCTTCATTACCTAAGATGACAAATTCTTCTAAGACCTTCTTTGCTATTGATTCCGTAACAAGGAGCACTCCTACCTGCGAAGGAATAGCTTTAGGAAAGGGGTTATCTTTAAGAACTTGTTCCAAATCTTTGGTACTGCGAATAACGACCTTGATATCCTTTCCTATTTTCCTCGATAATTCCTTTTCAAGCGCCATCTGCAGATTCCCATTTAGAAGAGAGCTTCTAAAGATAACATTACCGCTATTGATATAGGTGCGGACTTCTTTGAATCCCATATGCATACATATCGCGGCCAATTCTTTCATTGATACCTTTATATTCCCGCCGACATTTATCCCACGGATAAATGCGATATATGTATTCATAGCCCCGATGATTGCTTGAATATTCTTGAGGAAAATATACTAGCTCGCCAATAAATAAAAAAAAGATTATTTCTTAAATTCGGTGTAACCGCACTTGCCGCATGAATTGCGGTTCTTGTGTTCCCCGAGGAAAACTCCGGGCCCGCATCTGGGGCACGAGGGCTTTATCTTTTTCGCTTTATTTCCGCTTATTTCATAAAATTTGTTTATTGCCATTAAAATCACTTCTTTTCATGTTCTTTTTTTCCTTCTGGTTTTGCTTCCGATTTAGGCTTTGCTTCTGCTTTTGCTTCAGGTTTAGGTTTGGCTTTAACATCGGCTTTGGTTTCAGCTTCTTTTGCCGCTGGCGCTGCTGCCGGTGGGGCAGCCGGAGCCGCCTGTGCAGGAGCCTCATCGCCTTCTTTAACCTTTGGCGCATCCCTTGCAACAAGATGCTGGTGAGCCAGTTGTTTCAGGCGCTCTTCGGTCTCATAAATACAGGCAGCCCCCATTAACTCCTGTTTCCCATAAACCGTATCAAGACGTTCTATCACAATTAACTCAGGTTTTGAATTCAGCAATGCGGCAAGTTTACCCTTTACATCGATTCTTGGCGGGGTTACTTTTTCCTTTACTTTAAACGATATCTCACGCCTTTTCAATATCGTGTTTTTCTTATCTTTGATAATCTGGATTTCCATAATTATTTCTCCTTGCATTTCATTCTATCAAGCAATGATTGTATTTCTTTTTTCTTGTCCTCGGTCACCCGGACAAGTACCGCCCCTTTGTCAGGCAAACCATATATAATTACTGATGAAAGAGGCGCCATAGCAATCGCAGGCAGCGCTGCCAGGTCCTCCTCGCCTTGTATAAATATCTGTATCGGCGTCTTTGATTCCATCGCGTTGGAAATCTCCTGCAACAGTTCTTCGGTTATCATACCCGGAGGATTTTCAACCGTTATTGTTTTGAAATGGGCATGACGGGTGCCCTTCATGATTTTATCAGAGGCTGGGCCGCGTTTTGTCCTGTCATCCACAAAGGATATATCAGGAACCAACCCGGCGCTTAAAAGATTGAATGTAACAATATCCCCTACAGAAATTAATTTAGTATAATTATCCAGATCTTTGATAATACGCTTTGCGTTTTCGAGCCCATCGCCAGAATAAAGCTCACCATGAAGTTTTCGTAGCTCTTCTCGTAATGCATCGGGCAGGCAGTATTTTTTCAAGTTAGCGAACCTTCAATGCGTACTTCCCGGGTAAATTAACCCCGAGTCTTTTGGCAATCTGTGATTTTTGCGGGTCGATTATTACCACATAACCGCTCCAGTCAGAAGTAAGAGCTGTTGAATTGCAAACCTGGCAAACCTGACCGCTGACTATCCTGTGGCATTGCCTGCAAACATTTTCTGCCATTATTCTACACCTGGCTTATTGCCCTTCGTCTTTTCTGCTTTTCCGGTCTCTTCTTTCTTTTTCTTCTTTGGTTTTGCCGTCTCTTCCCCGCCTTCTTTTGGTTTTCGCATCTCTTCAATCCATTCCATTTTGCCAAGGGCGTGCTGGCGCATGGTAAGACCGATTTTGCTGTCCCTGGGTTCACGCTCGTTAAGGCTCACAGCAATTATTCTTGCCCGGATATGGTCTCCCTCTGCTATAGCGCGACTTGATTCCTTGGTTATAAGGCGGGAATTTTTCTCATCATAGCTTACAAATTCATCAGTCAACTGGCTTACGTGTACAAGACCGTCAAGGGGTCCGATACCCACAAAAATCCCGAATTCAACAACTTCTACGACGCTGCCTTCTATAATCTCCTGCATCTCAGGCATGAAAGTCAATGCATCAAAAACCGCATCGTAATATACTCCGCCATCTCCTGCCAGTATATGCCCTTCACCGACTTCTATAATGTCCTTCACCGCAACCATAGCGCCAATCCTCTTATCCACAAGCCCTTCAAGCTTATCCCGCAATGCGAGTTTGACCGCGGTCTCAACAGGTTCACCGAGTAATTCTGGTGCGATTCTCACCGTATCTGCTAATCTCATTTTCTTATACATCTAAATCCTCTTAATAAAAGCTATTAAATACTTAAACGAGTCTTTTCTCGAAGATACACAGTAGTGACTCCCTTACTACATAATCTTTTCTTTAATTCGGTGTCATTGGTTAGAACAGCCGTATTTTTATCAGCCAAATCCATGATTATATCATCCGTAAATCCGTTTTTTTCAATTATTGTGCACCGTTCCAGTAATGACAGCGCAATCCTGGCGGCAGCCCTGTTCTTACCACGTCCCTGGGTATAAATTTTTTCTAACTCCCTGACGGAAGCCCTGGGAACGAAATAAGAATCAAAACCCAAACGCCCTAACTCAGAAAAAATATCCAGACCAAACTGCCCGGGAATCATTAGACCATTGGTATCAATTATTACTTTCCTTGTCATTTAAATTCTTTCAATATGCCTGAGCCGATAAGCCTCCAGCGCGCACCGACGCGGCGGCTGATTGCAATATGTGCGCCTTTATCCGCGCATACCGGTCTTTTAAGTTTGACCTCGGCGTCTGCCTGCCGTGCGCTTTTGACAACACCAATGGTAGTGGCAGTCCCGATATTCAGCATCAAGGGTTCATTGGAATGTATCGGTTCGACTGCGGATTCGTCGCTTATTCCAACAACACGCGGAAGAAGTTTTGTTTCCATTACAAAACCCTCAAGAGTTGGAGGCAATGACCCGGGAATACCTGCAACCTGACCCACAAGCGCATCGCTCTTGGTCATAGAGGGATCAAGCCTTGTGCCTACGCCGATAAGACCCCCGGGTACCGCTTCATTTACCTCTTCGTCCCCTGCGTGCAATGTTGTGATTACAGTTTTGATTGGTATCCATTTGACCGTCCCGCCAGCCTCGACTTTCCTGCCGGGTCGCATCTCTATCTCATCGCCCGGATGCAGGACGCCGCAATTTAAAGACCCGCCGATGGCGCCCCCTTTAAGTTTATCCGGAGCTGTTCCGGGTTTGTTAATGTCGAAAGATCGTGCCACGAACATCAGGGGCGGTTTGTCAAGGTCGTGTTTCGGGGTCGGGATATTTTCTTCAATAGCTGCGATAACAAGGTCTATATTCGCATTCTGCTGTGCTGAAACAGGAATAATGGGCGCATTCTCAGCCACAGTCCCTTTTACGAAGGTTTTAATCTGGTTGTAATTTTCCAGCACCTTCTCCCTGGGGACGATGTCGATTTTATTCTGGATAATTATGATGTTCTTTATCCCAAGGATATTCAATGCCATGAGATGTTCTTTTGTCTGGGGCTGCGGGCATTGCTCGTTTGCCCCGATAACAAGGATGGCGCCGTCCATCAGCGCAGCGCCGGAGAGCATGGTCGCCATTAATGTTTCATGACCTGGAGAATCAACGAATGATATCGGGCGAAGAACTTCTGTCTTTGCCCCGCATTTTTCACATACCTCTTTAGTGGTATATGCTTCAGGTTCAGGGCAGTTCGGGCATTTCCTGAGCATTATATCCGCATAGCCGAGCCGGATTGATATTCCTCTTTTTATTTCCTCGCTGTGCCTGTCAGTCCAGACTCCCGAAAGCGCCTTGACAAGCGTGGTTTTGCCGTGGTCAACATGCCCTACTATGCCTATATTTACAACAGATTGCAATGAAATCCTCCAATACGGAAACGATGCCTTACATTAGGCTCTTTGTATTTAATGGCTTTCACAAAAAAGTTTCCGGACTATTCAGACCACACATCGAATGCGCCTGTCGTCACACCTTCTTTTTCCCATATCCTTTGAATTCTTTTTCAGCGGCAAGAATGTCATTAATTTTATCAGCTTTGTTTCGTTCGATATAAACTACTTTTGCTTTCATTATATTCATCTCCAATTAAGAGCAGAGAATTAATCTCACCAGCATTCAAATCTCTATGTTTTCCCGTTTTCCCCATTTTAACATTACCAAATACAGATTCGTGATGGATTTCTGCTGCGCCCCGAATATAAATATCCTGTATGCAAGCATAGGTATTTTGGTCACAAAGCGGATAAATAATATTTAATCATTAAAATTAAAATTTTTATCTTAGAACGAACTTCATCACCGTTTGTCGGCAAATATCGTACTTTTCGCACTGCGCACACTCATCCCATACGGCTTTTTTATCTTCGTCCGGAAGCCTCAGGAACCCTTTTTTCTCAAAAAAGGCAGGCGAGGTGGTGCGAAGATAAACCGTGTCTGCCAGCCCGGCAGCGCGGCTTAAAATAGCATCAACCAATATTGACCCTATACCTTTATTGCGATGACTCGGAAGTACTGCGATAGACCGAAGTTCTACAACATCACCGATATCCAGGCAGGCGCATCCCACGGTCTTTTCATCCAGCACTGCCACTATGAATTCAGGCAGGTTTTTCTCTACTTTTTCTGTATCAAGATAATAAAAAGAGAGGAGCGTTTTTATATCTTTTAAATCAGCCTGCGTAGCTTTTCTGATCTCGATATCCATCTATGTTGTTTTTCTAACTTTCTTATCCAGTTCTAATTCCTTGCTTTTTATTTTCTCAGCCTGTTTCAGGCTTTCTTCTGTCTCACGAGCCATCTCCTTTTCAATGCTTTGAAGCTCTTCCCTGAGTTCCTCCGGTCTTGGAATCTTTCCCAGTACTTCATCTGCCGTCCCCACGAGCTTTTCAGTATCCACAGGCGACCCGACTTCAGGTACTTTATCAGATGCACCGAGATATTTTGCCGCCTGCTCAACCATCTTTGAAATTTCCATGGGGAAGATAATCTTGGTCGCCTGACCGTTTGCGACTGTCTTCATCATGTCCATTGTAAGGACGGTAAGCGCTTTCTTATCAAGAGGCACAGCGCCCACAGAAAGAATTCGCAGCCCCTGGGCTTCACCCTGCGCCCTCAATATCTGGGAAAGCCTGTCGCCTTCAGCCTCCAATATCTTTGACTGCCTCGCACCTTCTGCATTCAATATCTTTGACTGCTTTGCGCCTTCAGCCTCAAGTATCGCGGCTTTCTTCTGGCCGTCTGCAATTAAAATAGCAGCTCTTCGCTTCCTTTCAGCCGATGTCTGCTCTTCCATCGCAGCTTTTACAGTCCCGACAGGATCGACTTCCCTTATCTCCACAGCTTCTACCTTGACGCCCCATGCGTCAGTAGCATGGTCAAGAATATCACGGAGTTTTGTGTTTATGAAATCGCGATTATAAAGTATCTCATCAAGTTCCATATCTCCCACTACGCTTCGAAGTGTAGTCTGCGCAAGTGATACTACCGCAACATGATAATTGACGACTTCAAAATATGCTTTTCCAGGATCTACGACCCTGATATAAACAATGGCGTCAACATTGGTGGGGGAGTTGTCTTTTGTAATCACTTCCTGGCGCGGCACATCAAGTACCTGCGTCCGGAGGTCAAGCCGCACAACGTCGCTTATCAGCGGGTACACCCAGTTAAAACCCGGATTTAATCGTTTCCTATATTGCCCCAGAACTATCCATAAAGCCTGTTCATAGGGTTGTATAATCGCAACCCCTGAAATAAACAGGATTAATATTGCCACGGCGATAAATATCGCAATTAACATCTCTACTGCCATTTTAAGCCTCCTTTACTTTTACATGAACTCCTTCAGAGCTTATAACAATAACTTTATTTCCTTCACCGATAACGCTTTCCCCGGTTGCGCTCCATATCTGGTTGTCTATCTTTACTTTTCCGTCAATCGAATCAGGGCGCACGGTTTTAATTACTGTCCCTTCCTTGCCTTCAAGGACATCCATACTTGTAGTTTGTGGTTTCTGCCCCGGAGCCATCTTACGATAGAGTGTAATGGTAATGATACTGGAAATCAATGCGGTCACAACTATTATCGCCGGAGCCCACTCCTGTGCAACATCGGGAATTAACAATGTGACAGCGCCCAGGACTATGAGTGTGGTTCCAGGAACAGCCACGAAAAAACCAGGTTGCGCTGCTTCCACGATAAGAAGACCTAAACCGATAATTACCATTACCCAGCCGATATCCAATTCCATAATCTTTAAGATTGTTCTTTATAGTATATATTCATTTATGGAATGCGGGTTGAAAGTTCCCAAAATGACCGATAATGAACAGGATTCAACTCCTCCAAATCTTCCAATTACAAATACAGAACATTTAAATATGGATAAAATCTAAATGTAATAAATATGGGAACAATTACGGTGAACGTCAAAAACGATATAGAAAAAGAATTTAGAAGGATTGTCAGCGCCGTTCACGGAACTAAAAAAGGCTCTCTTGGAGAAGCAATCACCGAAGCGATGCAAAAATGGATATATGAAAAAAAACAGGAAAAAATTGCGGAAGAAGCTTTAAATATGCTTGAGCAGGGCTTCAAGTTCGGCAAAAGATTGTATAAAGACAGAAGCGAGCTTTATGAAAAACTTTAAGAAAGTTTTATCAAAAACTGTTGCGTCAGTTTACACCGCGCACACGTATGGCTTCGCCATACGTAAAACTTTAGGAAAGTTTTATCAAACGACGGGTATGGTGGAACCATACCCGAACACGCCCTCCCGAGGCGTGACTCGGGACGGCATAAAGGGGCGTAACCCTTTATGAGCGATGAACTATCACTGATTGACTCAAATTTACTGAGCTATGTCTTTGACGAGAGCGAGCCTGAGAAGAAAAGAATCTGTAATGACATGACAGCCGAGTGCTGGAAAGGAAAACGGAAATATGCCGTATCTGTCCAGAACCTGTCTGAGTTTTATGTAGTGGTTACAAAAAAAATCCAGCATCCAATACCTGAAACGATAGCAAAAAGGTTCATAGAACTAATAATAGATTTTCAGGGCTGGCATGTTCTTAACATAAACGGTCATACTATTGCTTCTGCGATTGATATTTGCACAAAATATGATATTCACTACTGGGATGCATTGCTTGCGGCGACGATGAAGGAAAACAAGGTGTTCAACATTTACACGGAAGATAGTGACTTTGATAAGATTCCGTGGCTGAAGGTCACTAATCCATTCGAAACTAAAAAATAAAATAAATATTATGAAAGTAATCCGCGACCCCATACATGATTATATTGAGCTTGATGACCTTGCGCTGGCACTTGTCGAAACACCGCATGTCCAGAGACTCCGAAGAATAAGACAACTTGGTTTTTCCAATCTTGTTTATCCCGGAGCAAACCACACGCGATTTGAGCATTCACTGGGCGTTTATCACCTTGCCAGGCAGATGGTTAAACAGGTGGATGAACCCCAGCGCAATGAATTGCTGGCGGCTGCATTGCTTCATGATATCGGACATGGTCCTTTTTCCCATGCGACAGAAGGGCTTATCGAACGCTATA
>JAHFCV010000218.1 GCA_023249275.1 Candidatus Methanoperedens sp. | reverse complement strand
CTGCAACATGAATTTGAGAGGGATGCAGAGAATATAGATGATACATTCCTGCGCGGATACATCTATGAGCAGCTCGATATCGTTGCTGCAACAAGACGGTCTCTGGCTGAAGAAGTCAGATGGGATATCGAATCAAACAAGAAAAAAACAGAAATAATATGAATGAGAGTGATGTTTTTGTCCGGAAATCTGCCAATTACCGGGTCTGGGTAGATGAAGCAGGAGTGGGGCGCATCCGGGTACTGAAGAGGATAAATTTCACGACTCTTGTATCCCTTTTTGAGGAGCTTCACGGCGAGATAAAAAAGAGAATTGCAGGGAATCCCGGAAAGGTTCATATTGTTTTTTATATATCGAAATCCCTATATGATGAAATGTCCGTCAATGCTAAAGAATTCCTGGGATTCTGCCAGTCCTGCATGGGGATTAAATTTGAGCTTGTTTTGATAGGGATGTAAAACGATGCGGCTGTTGATTTTTGTGCCATGTTTTGGAATAATTGTGTCAACATCTGCCTCTTTCTGTAATTATATATGTTCACCAGTATTATCTTTCACTTGCGATTGATATGATTGAAGAAATATGTACCCCGTCCCGCATAAATAACTCCTGTCGGATGAAAGTTGAAAATAAAAAACCCAAAAATGATGTGGAGTTTGATGAGATAGTTAAATTCCTGAATGACCAGAAAGCAGTGCTGGATTATGCAGGTTTGAATTAGCTGCGCCATTTGCCGCAATTATTCGGTTTTTTGAACCAATCTGGCAATTAATGTCATCTTCTGCACTTATATATATCCTGTATTCTCTTTTAACGGAAAGACTACAATCAATGTAGTTATGGAGGAAAAATGGCATTGAAAATATCTGAAGATTGGTTGTCTGTTGTTATAGGTTTTATTATTGTGCTCATAGCAGCAGCAGGCATCGTATCTGCTAAAGCAATACCCTGGAAGCTGGTGTGAACATGGCAGACGAAAATACAGAAAATGAAACAAGCAGCTCGAATGAACCGCCTTTTACTATAAGGGCAGGATATTTCCTGATAGGTTTCGCTATCCTGGTCATACTTGCGGTACTATCTGTTTACATATCACAGAACAAGATTGCGAAAGTGGAAATAGGAAAAGGATGGGGATTTGAATATGTTGTTATCGCTATCCTTCTTGGATTGATACTGCGGAGCATAGTCGATTTTTCCCGACCACTGAGTAATGCTTTTGAAAAAATCAAACCCGCTTTCAGGACCGAGCTTCTAATCAAGATCGGGCTTGTGCTGCTGGGCGCCGAGATCTCCATAGGAACATTATGGGCATACGGATGGCGCGGACTTGCCCAAGCGCTGGTTGTTGTGACGGCTGTGTATTATGTGTCCCTCTGGGTCACGGGAAGACTGGGCATAGACCGCAAGTTCGCCCATATGCTCTCTACAGCAGTCTCGATATGCGGCGTTTCGGCAGCCATCGCAACATTTGGCGCTATCAAAGGTGAAAAGAAGCATCTCAACATGACGCTTTTGCTTGTTGCGGTCTTTGTTATACCCATGTTCCTTGGCATGCCGCTCCTTGCAAAAGCCATAGGCATGAACCAGGCATGGGCAGGCGCATGGTTTGGCGGGACTATCGATACCACGGCTGCTGTTGTAGGCGCTGGAGCTTTCTACGGAGATGAAGCGATGAAAGCAGCCTCCGTCGTGAAGATGTCCCAGAACGTGCTCATTGGATTCGTGGCTTTCCTGCTGGCATTCTATTTCACGACAGTGGTAGAGAAAAGCGGTGAGAAGGTCAGCACCCGGCAAATTTGGGACAGGTTCCCGAAATTCATTCTCGGATTTGCGGCGGTTACAATTATAGCCTCCCTGGGATTGCTTTCTACCGGAACCGTGGATGCAACGAAGGTGATACGCTCGTGGATATTTGCCTTTGCGTTCGTAAGCATTGGCGCTGAGACCTCCATAAGGGAGTTTAGCAAAATAGGAAGAGCGCCGTTCATAGCTTTCACTGTGGCACAGACGTTTAACATAATCTGGACTCTATTAATCTCGTATATCCTGTTCTCTGCTCTGGATTAGAGCAGGGACAGATTTTTTTCATTTTATAGGGTTTTGAAATCCCCTAAGTCCCAAGCAAAAAATCCCTTTTTTTGGATCGAAT
>JAHFCV010000115.1 GCA_023249275.1 Candidatus Methanoperedens sp. | reverse complement strand
GTTACAATGGTCTGGAAGCCGGGATGGGGATAGTAACACTTTCCACGCTCGGCATTATAGCTTACAGCAATGGAAATACGGTAGCCACTGTGGTTGTTGTCGCAACGGTTTCTGCCCTGGCTGCTTTACTCTACTTCAATAAATACCCTGCCAGAGTATTTCCCGGGGATACATTAACTTATCCTGTTGGGGCGATTGTGGCGATAGTGGCGATAATTGGCAACATGGAAAAATCTGCTGTTATTATTTTTGCATTGTACTATGTCGAATTCCTGTTAAAAGCAAGAGGTAAACTCAGAGCACAATCTTTTGCAGAACTCCTGGAAGATGGATCGCTCGCGGTTAGAGATGGGGTATACAGCATCCCTCACCTCGCTATTTTATTCTTAAGAAAAATAAAAGGCAGGGCATACGAATATGAGGTTGTGCTGGTTGTATTGGTTTTCCAGGTGGTAATCGCGCTGTTTACGCTGTATTCTTTCTACGGGTCGTAGGGTTTAAAGCCGAAGCTCCTGTATGGGATTTCAGGGCAAGAAAAGGTTGCTTCGGTAACGTATCGGCGCCAGGAATTTAATATTTGTAATGTGATAATAACTGCCATCAATCCTGTGAATCCTGTCAAAAATCGTTATGTAAAGTTGTAGTTTATAATATTTATTAAAATGTATTATATATGCCTGATAGTTTGAAGTTTGAGGAGAACTTATATATGGATATAAACTCAACAACATAACTATGAAACTCAAACAAAATGAGAAAATATTGAATCTACATGAAATTGCTGCAATGCAGCTTAAGAATAAAGATTTGATCAAACTCTCCGAACAGGCAAAGGAAAAAAGCATGCTATTATTAGACGAGCAGGGGATATCCTCAATAGCATTAGCACTATCCAGAACTTTGGTCGACTTTGTCCAGCATCCAGAAAAAATAAAGGCGTGATTGAGTGCAGGCATATCTGGAAACTTCAGTACTTGTACTGTACTGTTTCGGAGAAAAGCTGGAACCTGACCGATATAAATCAGTAAAGACTTTATTTGATAAAATAAATTCAGAAAAGATTAAAGGAGTTGTTTCCTTCTACTCGCTTCACGAATTGTTTATCTTTGCCATAGAAAATTTTTCACACGACATCGGAAGAACCATCGGTAAAAGAGCACTTGAAGAAATACTCAAAACCAGAGTGGAGCTAATTCCTCTTCTTAATAGAGAACAAAGAATTCGATATGCACATCAAATGAAATTGAATGACGCCTCGGATATCCCGCATGCGATACTGGCTTTTATAGAAAAGTGTGATTGCATTATTACCTACGACTCGCATTTTGATAGTATTAATGATATAATTAAAATTGCGCAGCCAGAAGAATTGTTTTAGATTCCAATCTACCATGTGGCTATCGATGAAGATTGCTAAACTCCGCCCTCAGGCGGCGCTTCCATGGGGTCTGGGGCTCTGCCCCAGCGCAGCTTGCATGATTGCCGCTCTCTCTCGAATCCCATCTGAAAGCAAGAGGAAAACTCAGACCTGAATGGACGGCTAAATTGTTAGATGACGGCTCCCTTGCCGTGAGAGACAAGGTTTACAGCGTACCGCATATTGCTATTTTATTGTTAAGAAAAATAAAAGGTACAGCGTATGAATACGAGGTTGTGCCGGTCGTGCTGTTATTCCAGGTGGTAATCGCGCTGTTTGCGCTGTATTCTTTTTATGGGTCATAGGGCTTAAAGCCGAAGCTCCTGTATGGGATTTCAGGGCAAGAAAAGGTTGCTTCGGTAACGTATCGGCGCCGAGAGATTAATAAATATAATATTATATATTTAATTTCATCCATCCTTCGAGAACTTGCCTCCCCCCATCTTCATTATTGCTTAAACTGCACCTTTGCCATCCGCCTTATGGCAAATGGCTGGGTGAGCAGAGGCAGGAGCGGGTTTTCAAGGAATTCATGTCGCCTGAGTTCACTGGGATGTATGATTGAGGGGAGGACGATTGCTGCTGGTGGAGATATGACTGCAGAGTGACGTTGCTTAGAGGGAAGCATATCTTTTTATTCTACCAAAACAGTAGAATATATTAAATTATCCTACTAAAATAGGTGAATAATATGTCAATGCGGGTAATGTGGCAATCTGTCTATGACAGGCTCTGGCTCAGCTTCCATAAAGACTTCTTCAGGTTTGAGGATGCGATGGACAAAATCTACCCTGCTGAAGGAAGGTTCAGCGCAAACCAATTGAAATATGCGTCAAAGCTCCTGAACGAGATGGAGGACAATGGCTATGCCATACATAAGAAAGCCGATTATGATCAACGGGTGTATCTCTACAGGCTGCTTGCTCCAGAAAAAGTCACCGAAGCGTGGGCTATCTATTCTATCTGGCATTTTGGAAAACAACCGACTTTTATCGATAAAATAGTGGAAGATACTAACAAGCATGCAAAATGGAATTACATGAATATAAAAGACAGCGCAATAGGATTCTGGACAAACTATTACAGAGATGTCAATGTTTTCCACTTTTCCGTGTCAGAAGACGATTTGGACGGCTGGATTTCTTTGTTCAAGCTTTTCGATTATTCCATAATAGCTAATGGTGTTATTTTTCATGAGACAAAATCGAAAACACAATCCGTGCATTTTCACAGCGATCTTAAAGAGCGCACAGAAACAAAAGAAATGATAGATCATACGCAGCCGCTGCATTACACTGTTGCAGAGAGCCTTGCAGACAATGAAGTATTAGGAACGCTTGCAGTTTTGTTGAGAAACAGGAAAAAGATGGATTGGAAAAAAGTCATCAATGCATCCGCAGAATATCATGCTATCAATGCTCTGGGCTTTTCTTTGGAAGCCTTAAACAGGGAAGCAGGAAAGGACGTTTTTGACAGCGCTATAATAAAACAGATTCATAAGAACATTGAAAAGAAGATTTTCACAATAGGCAGTAAGGATGAAAAGCATGTTCGCATCGATTACGAGGGTTTGGAAAGGAAATGGAATGTGAAATGCTTCCATTATTCTGCGTTTGAAAAAGCAATCTTGGATCTGGTGTAATTTGTGGAAAAGAAAATCATCATAGAGCTCGAGAGCCTGAATGATTTGAAAAATATCGAAGCTGAAGCCGAGAAATGGGGAGTTAAGCTTGTGCTCATAGGCGGTTATGCTGTGCGCGCCTACACCACCGGATACAGATACACGAAGGATATGGACTTCATCGCAAAAGGCGATATCTGGAAACTTAAAGGGTTCTTGAATTCATTAGGCTACGAGGCAGAGGAAAAGAAAGACATTCTCGCGGGAAGGAAGAAGATTGACGGCGGATATGTGGATTTGCATATCAGCATCGGTAAGGTCTTTGATATCTCTACTGGAAAAAGCTATCCACTAACGAATGATATATTCAACTCTGCAAGGCTTCTCAACATTTCCGGCTATCATGAAGAAGGCAGAAAAATAACAGTGAAGGCTTCTGTCGTGGCTTTGGAAGACTTGATGATAATGAAACTTATGACAAAAAATCGTGAAAAAGACTTGATTGATATTGTTTCACTTCTTTTTGACCAGTGGAAAAATATTGATTTAGAAAAACTTTCACAAAATTGTGCATCATCTGGACTTTCGAGGCATATATCTGACAGCGTCCTTGACCTTGTGGGAAAAATCAGAAAGGGGACATTCAGAAAAATCTGGTTGGATTATACTGGAAAAAAGATGACAATGAAAGAGGAGCAGCAAATTGCAAAGAATTTGATTGAGATAGCGGAAAAGGTAAAATCTTCTTATATTTATTAAATTGTATAAATAGTTTGTTCTGGTCTGAGACACAACCAGGAGAAGCCGCTAACCTCCGCCGACAGGCGGCGCTTCCCTGGGGTCTGGGGCTTGCCCCAGCGCAGTTCGTATGAATGAAGGTTAAGGAAATCCCCGAGTGCGCCTTCGCTTTGCACAGGATTTCGGGATTGAAAAGACTGCTCCAAGTATCGGCGCCGGGAGATTAATATTTACGATGTGATAATAAATCATGTGCCCAATGCATAAAGAACAAAATATTTAATTCGTGTCAGGTTTGGGACAGAATTAGTAGTACAATAAAGTTATTAATTATTAGGTCGTATGTACTGGTATGCCAACACTTTCAGAGTCAAATAGGATTGCGCATGAAGTGTATAAAGCTCATTTTGAGGAAATTAGAAAGCGCAAGGGGGGTATTGTAGTAATCGATCTCGATCAAAAAAAGATTTTAGATATCATAAATAAGGATGAGGCGCTAACTTTGATGCAAAGGATTGCAGTAGATGCTTTACACAGACACATCTATCTTTTAAACGTTAATCCCGATAAACCCATAGTGTGGGCGAGATGATGGAGTGGAAATACACAGAAGATATTCCACTCATACCAGTTGAAATTTTAAATCCATTTAACAGTCGCAAATCAAAACATCCTGCTCTTGTAGATTCTGGATCGGATTGGTGTTCGCTACCCAAGCAACTGTGGGATGATCTGGACTTTTCGGAAATAGGGTTACTTGAACTCGGAACTCCATTGGGTTGGGCAGAAGTCGGGTTTTCCTGGTGCAATCTCAATATTGCTGGCAAGACGATTCCTGTAGAGATTCACTATACTCTGGGGAATGAAATACTGATAGGTAGAAATGCGATGAAACATTTCTTAATTACTTTTGATGGTAAGAAAGGTAAGATCATAATTAAGGAATGAAAAATTCATCCATCGCTATCAAGCAGATACATAAGAATTCAGAGTGAAGAGCAACACAATGGCAGCACGCTACAGAAAAATATAAGACGATTTTGATCAGTAGACTTTTGGTTTGATGAACCCGTCAAAAAAGGACAGATATCTTTGGGTTCATCAAAGTTAGATGTAGCCCATAATTTTTTTTTAAATACCTTCGTAATTACGCAGAGCCAGAGGCTTCGTAGGTAAAGACCTGCATAAGAAAGACCAGAGAGAAGTAGCTGAGATGGGGGGAATTGTAGTAGTATTCAGTGCTGTTTTTTCCCTCCTCATATACATCGCCTTTGACACTCTTCATGGTGATAAATGCAGGGCAGAGCACAATGGGATTTCCATACCTTGGCACAATAGATATCGGGCTGCTGTATCCGCTGCTGATAATCCCGATAGGCGTGATAGGCGCTTCCAATGCATTTAACATGCTGGCAGGTTACAATGGGTTGGAAGCAGGGATGGGGATAGTAATACTTTCCACGCTCGGCATTATAGCTTACAGCAACGGAGATACGGTAGCCACAGTGGTTGTTGTTACAACAGTTTCTGCCTTAGTTGCTTTACTGTATTTTAATAAATACCCGGCAAGGGTATTTCCCGGCGATACATTAACATATCCTGTTGGGGCGATTGTAGCAATAGTGGCAATTGTAGGCAACATGGAAAAATCTGCTGTTATAATCTTTTTCCTGTACTATGTCGAATTCCTGCTGAAAGCAAGAGGTAAACTCAGAGCACAATCTTTTGCACAACTCCTGGAAGATGGATCGCTCGCGGTTAGAGATGGGGTATACAGCATCCCTCACCTCGCTATTTTATTCTTAAGAAAAATAAAAGGCAGGGCATACGAATATGAGGTTGTGCTGGTCGTGCTGTTATTCCAGGTGGTAATCGCGCTGTTTACGCTGTATTCGTTCTACGGGTCGTAGGGCTTAAGGCGGAGGTTCTTGCTTGGGATTTCAGGAAATAAAAGGTTGCTTCGGAGGACATGTTGGCGCCGAGAGATTAATATTTATAATGTGATAATAAATCCGGTCAATCCTGTCGATAATCACAATATACAGGCTGAATCTGCCTTCATCTGCGGTTTTTTATTTTATTCGATATCGATAGGAGGTCTGCAATATCTTCCAATTTTAAGATCAGAGTGTCAATAAAAACCTTCCAGTTCGGCCTCAGGTTTCTGGGTATAAAGTGATTGGCAGAGTTTCCTATGAAATGACTATTAGCTTTTGCATTTTTTAATCTCAACAAAAGGTTGTCCAGAAAATCCTTTTTATCTATCCTGTAAAAATTAAGCATGAGATTTAATGCCTTGAGCAGAGCCTCTTTATCAAAATCCGTCTCTAAGCAGTAGAACATATCGTAGATATCTTTTCCTTCCATCCTGTTGTATAAAGCGATTAACTTCCGTGCCATCAGATCTTCCAGAGAATAAACCTTGAAGATAGCTGGATGCGTCTCTACGAAAGGAGATTTTACCAGGACATCTACCAGCTTCAGGGATGCAGTTTGTGTAAGATAGAACTCTAACCTTATCCGATCTCTATCACCAAACTCGTTCATATAATAGCAATCGTATCTAAGAGTCCTGTGGACGATATGAGGCCCCTCCACATCAAAACCTTTTATTCCTCCAACCCTTTCATTTATAGTAGAGATTTTCTTATCCAGATCCATATCCGAGACAAAATCTAAATCTATATCCTCTGAAAATCTGCTAACTCCTGATTTTATGAGGTGTACCCTGTTCAAAGCAGTCCCCCCTTTCAAAATTACCTCAGGGAACAGTTCTCTCAATTGTTCCAGGGCAATTGAAATCTTCTCGTCTTTTGATAGGAACTTTAAACCAAGACCGGTTTTTATAGACAAATATCTCAAAATTTCAGGATCAGCCATGGTGCCACCATGAGAGTATATTTTCTTTCCCTAAATTATCAAGCAGCATCCATCTTTTTATGTAGTGTCCCTTGCCGCCAGCAGATGGTAACAATTTTGTATTATTTTTAATCCTTTTTCTGAAATATTGCAAAACCTCTTCCGGGATTTTATCTGTCTCCTGGCTTAACAACTCCAGAACATATCCGGTCCTTTGGCATAAAGAACTGGATGCAAAATCAAAATAATGCAGAAACTCATCCCAAGCTACGTCAGCATCATACAGTGCTTTCGTTATCGTTGAATAACCTCCTCCATACTGCGGTTTATAAAAGCAGTCAAAGAAGGTCTTTGCTATTGTAGAGATGTAAACATCTTTATAATATGTCATCCCTGTGGCTTTCTCGCCTATTGCTACAGCTTTGAATGTATATTCTCCTATTATTTTCTCAGTGGATTTGTTCTCTGTCACTATGAATATGGTGAATGGTTCGTAATCTATAAGGTCATAGAGTCTGAGCGCTGTTGAGAAGCCGATATATCCCTTGAATAGCACCAAAGCGATTTTATATGGGTTTTTTATGGCAGGAAAGTCGGACGGTTTTTTTTGGACCAGGTAAACCCCTTTTTTTAGCCTGTATAAATATCCTTTTGATGAGAGGCTATAACAGATTTTGTTTATTTGATAGGGTTTTAATATCGGAAAAATATCTCCTATTTCATCGGTATACGCCATGTCAGCGGATGATATAACGTTGAACACCATCTGTTCTTGTTTACTCAAATAGATATTTTTAATCATATTATACTATTATTGGGTATTATGTTTATAAGATTATCTATATGCAAAAGCCTGGATCCGAAAAGCCAAAGCCAGAGGCTTCGTGGGCAAAGACCTGCATAAGAAAGACCAGAGAGACGTAGCTGAGATGGGGGGGATTGTAGTCGTTTTCAGCACTGTTTTTTCCCTTCTGGTATACATAGCCTTTGACACTTTTTATTACTCAAACAATAATTCAATAACTGAAGTTCTTGCAGTCGTAGCGAGCATATTAATTGCTACAAATATTGGCATGATAGATGACCTGCTGGGATGGAGGACAGGAATAAGGCAGAGCAAAAAGGTATTGCTTACTTTCCTGATACCTGTGCCTTTGATGGTGATAAATGCCGGGCAGAACACAATGGCATTCCCTTTTCTCGGCATAATGGATATCGGACTGCTGTATCCGCTGCTGATAATCCCGATAGGCGTGATAGGCGCTTCCAATGCCTTTAACATGCTGGCAGGTTACAATGGTCTGGAAGCCG
>JAHFCV010000114.1 GCA_023249275.1 Candidatus Methanoperedens sp. | reverse complement strand
GTCTCATTGAGTTTTTCATGAGAAGCATGGGCAAGAGCGCAAAAGTGATGCAGATAACAAGTGATTCGGTTGATTCAATGTCAGTTCCCACTCCGGCTATGCCGCCGATACCTGCCATCACGTCCACGCCTGTCAGGATGATTAATGAAACCATAAAAGGTGGAGACTTTGGTGGCATAGTTCCCACTCCAGTAGCTACTCCAGTTGTTCCCACGGTACCTACAGTCGAAGTTCAATCCGCATCTGCCGCGACCTCCACACCAATCGTTCCTGCGCCAACATCAGTAGGTGCATGGAGTGCTAATGCTACGGCAACGCCCATCCCTGTGCAACCATCGATGCTGGATAACGGTGCAGCAAGCCAGGCGGCGCCTGATATCTTCACAAACTTAGCGAACACAATTACTGCGCATCCCGGGCTGCTTTTTCTCATGGGATGCCTGTTTGTAATAGCAATATTTGCAGTAGTAGAATACCGAAAAAGGAAATAGGAATGCAAATGAATGGTTCTACTTTAGAGGGCGATAGCAGAAGCACAAAAACTATGTAGTTTTTTACTCCTCTGACTTCATAACTTTTCTATAGAAACGTGCCATCACCACTGCTAAACTGATAGCCCATAAATATTCAATGAATTTTAGCGATATGTGGATATCTATTCCAGATCTTGGCAGATTTATTGTTATCTCGCTTAACAACTTTATTAGAGGATAAAATCCCAACATAACTAAAGGCAGTGCAATTTTTTTAAGTTCTTCAGGCATTGAATTTCCTCCATTTCTATCTTTAATTATATTACTTTCCTATTATTCTTCCTCTACTTTTTATCACTATGCTGTGGCGAATCCAATTTCATAATACACATCATCTATTCGTATAACCCTCGAACCTTTTCGATCGAGGAAATCAATTGTTCGATTCCATTCATCAGCTTTTACTTTCACGCCACTCTGGCTTTTAATAGCTTCTTTGAGAGCTGGATATTGATTTAATTCTTCTTCAGTTATAATAACAAATTTATCGGGTGCTGTTTGCAATCTTTGAGCACTTATCCATTTAGCATTGGCGTGCTCGTATGCGCCCCATGCGAAAAACGCAACAGATATCAGGAACATTGCTGCAAAAGAGATTGCAAATGCTTTCAAAATAAAACCAAACGAGCGTTCTTTGGAAACAATCAACCCGGCTGCCAGCAGGATGATGTAGGTAAACAGCATAAAAGATACTGCCTCAAGTCCGTGTATGCCAATGCCATATGTTTCGCTTAAAATCCCGAGCAGGAAGCCGCTTATGTAAAATGAGAGGATACCAATTGAGAGGAATAAGAGATATTTCCATCGTTTATTGATTGGATTATTCATGCTGTTAATTCCTCCTTACTTTTTTAATCCCCGCCACACAACCAGAACTCCTAAAATCCCAAAAATCATCTCGAATCCCGGCGCCTCTGGACTTGCCTGCGCCGCCGGGGTTCTTACCGGAATCGCTGCATCCTGTGGCGGTATCGCATCTTCTATCCGGCGCAAGAAATCCTTAAGGGATGTCTTCTCACCACTTATATCCCGTACTTCTTCATTCTCAACAATATACTTGCCCTGCACCCAGCTGGCGACACTGAATTCACGTCCAGCCTTTTTCAGGAAAACCAAGACCGTCTCATTTTTCGTGAAAACAGGAACATCTTCCACCCACACGCCCGAATCGCCCACAGTTCCGCCTTCGGTGATTATTGTCAGCGTTTTATGCTCTTCACCGCCTTTAACATACTTTTCAACAGAGAGCTTCGAATACGTGTAAATCATCGTCCTCCACAGATTCCACCTGCTCTCCACGTCTTTAACGTCTCCTATAATAATTACATCAGCCTCTCTGGTCAGGTCTTCCACACTTATTTTTACCATTAAAGCCGATACTACAGGTGTGGCAGCAAAAAGTATGAACAGCAAAAGCACAAACGATACGTGCATAATTTTTTCAGGTTTTTTTGTTTTAATCATTTCGCTCCTCTGATTACCGCGATACAGTAAAGTTGACGCTGTTGCTCATGCCATTTTGATTGACAATAAAGACAGGATATGTTTGAATCCCGGGTTTAAATAGAAGACCTACAGCAGGACACACTATTCTGGGGCCCCCCACATTTTCAGGCAGAGGAAATGCGCACGCACTTAGCACTTCTGGTATTACGAATTCAATTGTTTTACCATCGCGAGATACGAGGCTGTTAATGTAACCAACTTTAAAGTTCTCAGGGCTGTCTTCAGGTCTCAATCTGAAGGCGACGTTATTATCTCTGGCGGTAAAGCCTGTGCCAGTGACAACCACTTTTGTTCCGATAGTTCCGGCATCAGGTTGAAGTGCTGTGATTGCCGGAAATGTGGTCGCATTGGATAGCGTTGTTTGATTAATCGGAGGCGATAGAGGTGTTACTTCGGGGGTGGGAGTGGATTGAGGTAATTGGGCTGAAGGATATGGCTCGATAGAAAAGGTAGTTTCTGTAGTTACCACAAAAAGACTGGCTATCAAAATTATGACAATAACTACCGAGGCAAGCAAAGCAATGCCAATTAGCTTATCCTGATGTGAATCTGTTCTTTTAATAACGAAATAATATATCAGCGCCCCGATAAGCCCCGTAAAAATTATTACCAGAACCCAGATAAGCTTTGCATTGTTTCCGCCGACTGCGAATTTATCATCCTGCCTCTTCAGGCAATCTATCAGCATCCATAGCCAGAGAACCAGGAATACAAGAGCAACAAGAATAAAGGTAAACCCCATAACAGCTACCCCTATTCCACCAATTGCCATTATTTACCGCCTCTTAATTTCTTGGATTTCATACTCAGATACGTTCAGGGGTTAATATTTGTAGTATTTGCTCGATGATGCCTGTATTGGACAAATTATCGTACAATCCTTTTTCATTATCACTTGCAATAGCAATTACCCCAAAGATTTTACGATTTTGTAACGAATCAACAGGAATTCTTGCCCGCAGTATTTTACCATCCTTTTCCATTTTCCCACCCAAATTCGGATACCTGTAATCTATGTCATGTGTCCAGAAGCCATGCCTTTCAGTGTAAACAAGGAACTTGTAGTTTACACGTTCGTTTTCACTGATATCTCCGGCAGTCTCCATCTCCAGAACTACATAATCTCCTGCAACATGGGATTTCAACCACAAGATGTCGATATAATCGTACCCGCTCAGCTTGGGTTCTGTATAGCCTGATTCACTAACATCCCCCAAAGGGTCGCTCACTTCAAATTCGAGATCTTTCCGCGCATTTGAATAATAAAGGGACAGCAATAAGAGAAGAATAACTATTACTGCAATTAAAGTTGTGTTTTTCTTGTTGAAAACCTTTGTTATGTCTCGTATGCTGTATGGTTTATAAAACCTTGAGAGGATAGCGGCACCGACAATGCCGCCGATGAACCCTAATATGACCCCACGCATCCAGAAAGCATATTGGAGGAAGCCCATAGTAAAGAAAAATATAATAGTTCCAATAATTGCTCCCAAGAAACCTGCTTTTAACTGCCTGTATCTCAGGTAGGATATCATAAAAGAAATCAAAAAAGGAATAAAAGCCAGAATTGACACGAAGAGGAAAATTTCGCCAAGTGTAGGAATATTTGTCATATTTTACCTTTTTCAATTCGAATAATAGCTATACCAGTATTCCCATCGTGATCAATATCACCAATACCTATCAACTTATCACCCAGTAATCCCTTAAATTACAACAGACCTTATATATTTTCTGTGACAATCATCTACAAATCCTGATATGAAACAATGGATAGCTTTAACACTGATCTTATTTCTGGCTTTTAACCATGTTGCCAGCGCCGATACCGGAGGCTATACGGTTGAGCCCCACGCGCCTCAAGATGGATTGATAGATTCAAGCGGTGCCGATGCCACTGTGACTTTTTGGGATCTTCCCCTGTGGATTCAAATCGCCTGGCTGTCGGGTCTAATATTAGCTTTTCTGGGTTCATTCAAGTTATTTCCTGTGATTATGGAGGGATTCAAGAGAATATTCAGGTCTAATGCGCTGGAGAATGGGAACCGGCTGAAGATGTATAACTTTATCAGGGATAATCCCGGCATCTATTTCAGAGAGCTTATTGAACAGTTAAGAATCAATAAAGGCACTGCTGAATACCATTTGAAAATACTGGAAATGGCTGGGCTGATAACCAGCCTGCAAAATAAAGCATACAAACGCTATTTTTTAAATGACTCAACATTCTCTAATTCGGATCAAGCGGTGTTATCCACTCTGAGAGAAGACACGCCAAGGAAGATCATAGTTACTCTTCTTAAAAATCCGGGATTATCACACGGAGAAATTGCCAATGCTGTTGGAATCAGCCGATCTACTGTAATCTGGCATATGAAAACGCTGACGAAATACGGAATTGTTAAATCTGAGTACGCAAGCATTACCTTGAAACACCATATCTCGCCTGAAATCCTGCAGATTGTGCAGAAATATGCTGGCTAATCGCGTACTTGATCGAGTTCATCATATTGTTAATTTCACCTTACTTCTTTAATCTCCACCACACAGCCATAATTCCTACAATCCCGACAAACATCTCAAACCCCGGCGCCTCTGGACTTGCCTGCGCTGCTGGCGTAAGAAGAGCCATATCGGCTCCCATCTGTTCAGCTTCAACCGTAATCACTCTAACTGAATCAGGTAATTGTATCTCCCTTCTTTGCAGAGCGTCATCAAACCGGCTCCTATCAGCTTTAGTAATATACAACTCAACACTGTTATTGTATACATTGATGCCTGACGGTACGCGTATACCTAAAGCACTGACAGAAGATGACGCGTCTGCTTGATCCCTTTGGAGGTTAGCCAACGACACTTTTGCAGTGTTGCGCACCTCAACAATGTCGGCGAACTCTGGATACTGTTCCAAGTACGGTTTGATTGTCTCCTCACCATTACGAGTAAACTGCACAACAATCTTGAATTCTGGAGTGTGCTCAATCCAAAGTCCAGCAAAGGTTTCTGCCTCCTTTGTTATCACTTCTGCCTGCAGGTCTCTTGCAATATCTTGAAGTTTGAATCGGCGGAGAGCTTCTTCAATACTAACTCCTGTATTTGATGCATATCCTTGTGCATCATACAACAGTGGATCCTTATCCTCCAATGCAGGTTTTCCAACACTATCCTGCCCTTGAGCATTCACAACTGTAAAAGCCCCCAGCAGTACCAAAACTGATACAAGGACAACTTGGGAAATATGTTTATACATTTGTTTCATTTTCATCATATTTTTATTTCCCCCTTATTTCTTTAATCTCCGCCACACAGCCAGAACTCCTATAATTCCCAAAACCAGCCCAAACCCAGGCGCCTCCGGGCTTGCCTGCACTGTTGGCGTAGGGGCAGGCGTTTCAGTTTTCATCTGGTCAGATTCCACAGGCGCTTCAATTATCTGAACATCATTTGACGGTACAGACCAGTTGAGCGCCAGCCTGACTGCATCAGCGCTCGCGCCAACAAATATGTTGTTGTTTTTGATTGTGAAAAGCGGTACTTCGCTGCCGTCAGGATTTTTGCCTTTGTAGGTGTAGGATTTACCTGTTGCTATCTTAGCATCCTCAAGCTTTTTATCCTGATATGAAAGTGAAATCAGGATGAAATAGGGCGCTGCCGTTTTATCTACAGCCTTGATAGAGAGCTTCCAGCCGTCCTTTGCCCATGTGCCGCCGACCACCAGCATTTTTTCTTCAAAGCCAGAGGTTTCAGGCTTTCTTGGAGGCGTAGTAGCCACAGGTGAAGCGGATTTGTCTACAGTTATCACCTCTCCGACAATCCAGTAAGGTCCCGAGCAGCGTTCGTTTGGCAATTGCGCGGAATAACCTTTAACTACACGTCCATCCGGTGTTTCATCAGCACCGCCGCCAATTCTGACTTTATCACCCACACGCGCCACAGGCTGGCCTGTGCTGTTAATAATCTGGAGTACTCCATCTTTATCAGTGCTTAGTGAAAAATTATATGGCCATACAAGTAAATAACCACCGGCACGGAGACAACCGTCATTTATTATTAATTCTTCCGGTTTATCGGATAATAACGCCGCCATATAACTCGTAGCAGGCTCCTTTTGCGTTGGAAAGAAAGGAGCAGGTAATACACTAACATTGTCTGATTGAACTACACTTTTTATTTCCCAATTATCAAGCACGATAGTAAATAGGCGTTGGTTATCATCTCTTTGAAGCTTTACAGAAAAGCAACCCTGACACTCCAATTTTTTTACTTCAATGATTGTTACAGGATAACTTAGAGGGGCGATAGCTATTTCAACGGCTCTTTTTTCATCACCCATTAGTTCTCTTTGTTTTACGAAATGCTTCCCACTCCATAGCACACACTCTTTCTCAATAGAGCCATAGCCATCCACAGAGTCATATACCTTTATGCTGCGAACAAGCCAACCAGCTTTCTCACACTCTTCAAATGTAGTGATTTTGGCACTTTCACTTCTTATAACCAAATATAGCGACGCTATGGTCAATAGAATTAGAATGCAAACTACAGTTAATATCTTTTTTATATTGTCCGTCATATTTTTATTTCCTTTGATTTTTTTTCTTTACCCCTGAGATTAAAACCAGCAACAGTGCGGCAATGATTAAATGGACGATTTTTTTAATGCCCCTCGATATTGATCGGTTCAGCGTTGTTTCCTCCTAACATCTATTTTTAAGACTGCAATATATATTTTCTGTGACAATCATCTACACATCTAACTCGTAAAAGATTTTCTTAAACTACGAATGGGTTCGTAGTTATAGCAGTCTCTTTTAATATTCATATCAACATTCAAAATTCTCCATTTTATTAAGGCGGTATCCTTACCTCTGAACTTACCACCTGATCCATCCACCTCGCAGTTACAACCACTTTATATCTGTCTCCTGCCTTGCCCTTCAAAACTATAGGGGACATTAAATATTTTTCAGCCGAGGGTTCGCCCTTTGAAAGCTCGATAACCACAATGGGTGCAATATTTTCGATAAAGGTCTTAGTTTCCATTCCAGTAACAGGGTCAGAAGTGCTGTTGCGATACTCCCAGACTACAAGGGGTTGATATGAATATGCCACGTATGCCTCGCTGTTTAAAGAATATGTCCTTGTAACCGTTGAAACCGTAGCATTTGTCAGTTCATTTATTACAGAAACATTAACCACAACGCCTCTTGCAGAACCTTTTCCTGCGAGTTGTAAACTACCATAAACATTGTTTATTTCATAAGTTCCATTGACGCCTTTATAGTTCCAAAGATTCAATGTGATTGTTGGCTCAGGAATATTGATTTCGATTGTGCTGGAATCTATGAGTTTTCCATATTGGTATATATCCACCTCAACTTTTTGCGGTCCCGGGACTTCGTATCCCACCGCGTAAGTTATGCTGTTACTGCCTGGTTTTAACATGACTTCTTTCTGAGGTCTATCTGTGGCATTTGGTGCTTCTTGTGATGTGTAATTTAGATTTTCATACGCCACAACCCAGACTCCTTTTAAACTTACTCCTTTTGAATCCACAAAGGAATTTTTTACGGATATAGTTACATTTACATCCTTTGAAGCATTGTTTTGCAGATTTACCGTGAGATAACCCAGTTGTCCTATCAAAAGTTCTTTGGGCGCATCTATGCTTACAACGCTTACATCTGACGGAGTAAAATACCAGAACAACACCACAGCAGATAACAATACTATTGCTACCATCGCTCCTATCATCATCTTATTTTTCATTCTTCTCACCCCGCAATTTGTCAGCCAGAGCAACCTTATTGGTCAACCCGTATTGCTTTTTAACTACCACGCCTCTCTTTTCAAGGTCAGTAACCATCCTTGACATCTTTGCCTTTGAGAAATTCAACGAAAGCACAAGTTCATTCTGAAGCATTTCGCCGCCGTGGTCTGCGATTTCTTTGAC
>JAHFCV010000113.1 GCA_023249275.1 Candidatus Methanoperedens sp. | reverse complement strand
ACGATGCCTTAAAGACCCTTTATCCCGAGGTGAGTGTTCCTGAGCCAATTGATTATAACAGGCATGCCATTGTGATGTCTGTTGCAAAAGGACAGCAACTGGCGCATACAACGATAGATGAGCCGGATTGGTATCTGGATGAAATATTGAGCCAGGTAAGAAAAGCATACAGGCTCGGTATAATCCATGGAGACCTCAGCGAATTCAATATTTTTGTCAGCCCCGAAGGATGCGAACTTATCGATTTGCCGCAATACATTACAACATCTCATGCGAATGCCGCCGAGCTGCTTTACCGGGATATTGACAACGTCCTTTCTTTTTTTAACAGGAAATACAGGATTAAAAGGGATATCCGGGAAGTGATTAACACCGTAGTGGGCTGATTTATGCCGGAAAATGTTATTTTTGGGATAGATATCGCAAAAGGCTCAGTCCGGGCAAAAGAAAAACCCGGATACGCTGTTGTTATCCTGAAAGGGAGCGAAGCAGAGCATCACCGCATGGTAAGCATGCATAAATTCCAAAGGATGGTGTGGCAGGAGAAACCAGCTATAATCGCTGTCGATAATATTTTCGAACTGGCTTCTGATAAGCACGAGCTTGCATCGGTTCTTTCAAAATTGCCAGCGAATACGAAACTCATCCAGGTGACGGGCGGTGAAACCCTTCAACCCCTGGTAAAACTTGCAAAACAACAGGGAATCCTGTTTGACAGGTTTGACCCCAATGCGGAAGCCTTTGCCTGTGCCCGACTGGCGCAAATGGGTATAGGATACGAGGTTTCGGCATTTGAAGATAAAACAACAATCAAAGTCAGCAGGGCGCGCTCACCTGGCAGGGGAGGATGGAGCCAGAACAGGTACAGGCGCAAGATGCACGGCTATGTCAGGCAGAAAGCCAGGGAAATTGAGGATTACCTGAATGAACAATCAAATATTAAAGGATTCACGTTTACTCAAAATGTAACCGAGAGGTTTGGCGGGTACTCAAAATCAGAGTTTTTTGTGGATGCTCCCCGAAGCCAGGTTCATATCGGGTCAGGAAAATATGGTGACGTGCAGGTTAATGTTAAAAGCATAGAACGCGACGCTCTTGTTTTTAAACCCCTTAAAACCAGGAAAAGGGATTATATCATAGTGGGTATAGACCCTGGCACAACAACCGCAATCGCGGTTATGACTCTTGAAGGTGAACTCCGGATGCTTCACAGTTCAAGAACCATATCAATTCCCGAAGTTATCGAAATGATAGCAGAAGAGGGAAGACCGCTTATTATCGCAAGCGATGTTTTCCCGACCCCGAATGCGGTTGAAAAAATCCGCCGCGCCTTCAACGCGGTATCGGGCTCACCGGATGATGTACTATCGGCTGAAGATAAAATCGGGTTTGCAACGCCTTACGGGTATTCAAATAACCATGAACGCGACGCCATAGCTGCTGCTGCATCGTTCTATCGCAAAAATAAGAATAAGTTTGAACAGGTAAAGAAAAAAATACCGCATGGCGTGAATGCTGAAGAAGTGATAGCGCAGGTCGTGAGAGGAAAGTCCATAGATGCCGCAATTTCGGAATTGACAAAAACAGAAAAAACAGAACCCTGCAGGATTGAATCGTCTCCCGAAAAAACAGGTGAAGAAGCTCTTCGTTTGAGGGAGTTGCTGCGAAAGCATGAGGAACAAATCGGGGAGATGAAAGAATACCAGGATGAATTGAGGGACGAACTTGGCACGAAGGAAGAAAAACTCAGGAAGTTAGAGGAACTCATTGAAAAACAGCGGACATTGGCATATAAACAACTTAAAAAAGAAAAAATGATACAGATTCGCGATAAAGAAATTGCCCGACTGCAAAAACGCATTTCGGAGAACAATAAAAAAATTTCATTTTTGAATGAAAGGATACATAAATTAAAACACGTCCGGCGGCTTGAGCTGAGCGGAAGGGTACTCCCTGTAAAGATAATATCTGCGTTTACTAAAGATAGCATACTTCGGACGCAGGAACAGGTTGGAATTAAAAAGAATGATATCATACTCATGAAGGATGCAAGCGGGGGAGGGAGCGTTACTGCTAAAATGCTTGCAGATATCGGTGTGCAGGCTGTGATTATCTGCAATGACATGTCGCATGCTGCGGAAGAGGAACTTTTTAACCTGAATGTGCCTGTTTTAAAAGCAGATGGTGTTAATATCCAGTTTGACGTCGCTTTTGAGTTTGCGGTAATCAAACCAGAAGACCTTAAAAATGCGATTGATGAATGGAATAATAAAGCATTAGAGCGCAGGAAGGAAGCTAAAGAGTTGTGGCTGGAATCGCTTGTGGATGAATACAGGAGCGAGAGACGGCGGGAGATAAAGGGGTAATATTTTTGTTATTTTTGTATTGGAATGACTCAGTATTTTTGGAAAGATAAGTTTAAGTATTTTGCTGTTAAGGAAAGGCTAGTATCATCATTAATGATAGGAGTATTTAAATGCGATTAAAAAACGGTTCAAGGATTATTATCGGAATAGTTTTCGTACTTCTGGCAATTTCCATACTTCAGGCGCCTGCGACCGCAGCAGCGCCGAATCTGCCAAATAACTCCTGTGCTGATTGTCATCGTAAACTGCTATTTACATCGGAAGAACAGAGGCAATTTGTTGATATACGCATCAAGCACCTTGAAAGCGGTATTTCGTGTTCAATAGTATGCCACGAGGATAAACTCAACAAGTCCGTAGCCAGTACATATGCACTGTGGTCAATATCCACGCATGCCCTTTTTGATGTAACATGCGAAAAATGCCATGGCGGTAATAAATCCGCGATTTTAAAGAATGATGCTCATCAGGGTCTTTCAAGCATTAACATAGCGCGTGCAAATACTCCTGAAACATGCGGAAAATGCCATGAATCCGAGCTTGATGAATTCAAGAGTTCCCAGCATTTCAAGAAACTGGAAGCAGGCGGAGAAGGACCATCACCTGCATGCATCACCTGCCACCAGGCGCACAGTGTGAAAGTATTGACCGCTTCAGAAATAGAGGATTTCTGCAGTAACTGCCATAATCGCATCACAGGGATCAACCCTGCCGTTCCGAAAAATGCAGAAAATGCATTAAATTCCGTAAATGAATTACAGGTTGAAATTTCAAAAGCCCGAAGCGCTATTATTTCAGCAAAAGCAAAAGGCAAGGATGTAACCGGGGCTGAGTCTGATTTGGAATCCGCCAGGACTATCCTGAAAAATGTTCCGTCGGTCTGGCACAGATTTAATTTAACTTACTTTGAAACAGAGGTCCAAAAAGGAATTGCAGATACCAAAAAAGCAGAAAAGGAAACTGCAGAGAGCCAAACTACCCCCCTGCCTACAAAGGCTCCGGGCTTTGAAGGAATCATGCTGGTATCAGGCTTGATTGCAGCATATTTCTTACACACCAGGAGGATTTCACAGTGAGAGCTAAAATCAGCGTTAATTATTACTATGAAGAAAGGTGATGTAATGATATCTAAAAAAACGATTGTATTAGCCGGTTTTATACTATTATTTGCCAGCCTTGTTATACCTGGCGTATTAGCGGATAATTCATGCCTGAATTGTCATGAAAAACTTTCTGCTTTTAGCGAAAAAGAAAAAGAACTCAACGAAGTTGTAAGGATTAAACACCTGGCAAGGGACATTCCCTGTTCTCTTGAATGCCATGCCACTACACTTAACAAGATTGCAAAAAGCAATTATGAGCAGTGGACAAAATCCAAACATGCGTTGTTCAGTGTAACATGCGACAAATGCCACGGCGGCGACCCTGATTCGGATATAAAAGAGAACGCGCATATCGGGATTGCGCGCTCTTCTGAATCTAACAGCACTGTTTTTTTCAGGAATGTGCCTGAAACGTGTGGAAAATGTCATACCAATGAATTAAAAGAGTTTAAGAATTCAGCTCATTACCAGAAACTAAAGGCGCTCAAGCAGGCTCCTACATGTGATACCTGCCACCAGCCCCACGGATTTAAGGTTCTGAATGTCAGTGATTTCCACGACCTGTGCAGCAATTGCCATAATCCTGATATGAGAGTTGCTCCGTCCGATGCGCCTGACAAAGCGATTACAGCCCTTGAAAATGCGCAAAAATTGAAGGATGAGATAAAATTAGCCGATAACGCTATAAAACAGGCAAAACAGCAAGGAAAGGATGTTTCGCTGGCACAGAAAGACCTTGATACCGCAGCGTCAATTCGAGATAGCCTTCCGGTACTCTGGCATGGTTTTAACCTGCCGCACTTTGAAGAAGTGATTGACAGCGGGATTAAGAGTGCTCAACAGGCACAGCTTGACACTGGTCTACCGCTGGCTAAGCCTTCAACTCCTGGATTCGGTACGGTATTATCATTGACCGGAATTATTGCGATATTCCTGTTATTGCGCAGAAGATAAATGAGGTGTGGATAGAATGAATAAAAAACGACTCAATCAAATCATATTACTGGTTGCAATAGTGCTCCTGTTAGTTCCATCTCTTTCATCTGCAAGACCGGACTATGCGGTTAAGGAAAGCAAAAATTGCCCTTCCTGCCACACCAGGGATGGCCCTCCGCAGCTTAACGAACTGGGGGGCTATTATGGAACCCATAATCATTCACTGCAAGGGTTTGTCCCTTCGCCTAAACTGACACCCACGCCTGTGCCCACCGAAGAAATCGAGATAGGTGTGCATATGAATACATGGGATGTCGGTTTGACAGCGTTGGCTGCTATTTTGCTTATGCTTGTCCTGATTTTTATTATAAGGTTATGAGGTGAACTGATGCATATCGAAAAAATTGAATACGGACCTGAAAAGGAAGGATTCTGGTCACATGTTGCTTTTATCCTTATAATTTTATTGACCCTGGCTGCCGCGGGTATAACAGGTACAATCATATGGAAAATTTTGTCAAGCGTTCCTGCCGTGGCATCTACAAGACTGTTCATTGAAGACATAGGGAAATTGTTAGCATACCTGCTGTTTGTCCTGGCAGCCATTTTATACCTTTATGTAAAAGGATTGCTTCAGGACGAATATGTTACTACGCTGGAGTGAGAGCATGGTGGATGATAAAATAATTAATATTACTATAACAAGAAGAAAACTTACTGAACTTCTAATCGGGCTTGTCGCATTGTTTTTTGCGGGAGGCGCGGCTGCAACGGCATTGAAATATCTATGGCCGCAAGCCAGCAATAAGGGCGAATCCAGCGAAGTGAAAATAGCTACTGTGGATGAAGTGCCGACCGGGAGCGTTAAAAAGTTCATGTTCAATGGCAAGGCTTCTGTGCTTTTACACATGCCTGCAGGCTTTCGAGCTTTTGGGTCAGTATGCACGCACCTTGGATGCATTGCTTACTGGAAACCTGATGAGAATCTTATCTTTTGTCCCTGCCACCTGGGTAAATTTGACCCTAATACAGGTGCGGTAATCTCAGGACCACCCCCGTCCCCCTTGCCTGCAATTGATATCGCTGTGAAAGATGGCGCGGTTTATGCGCTTAAGTGGAAAGACCCGGACTACGTGAAGACCATTTCATTCTATGCGGGAGCGGCGTGAGGTGTTTATATGACTCTGAATGATAAGATTTACAAATGGCTCGATGACAGGTTCAAATTAAGTGAACTCCTGCCGCCGATAGTCAAGCATCCTGCGCCACTGAATGTGGTTTCCAATCCTCTCTATTGCCTCGGAGGCACTGCGTTCCTGTGTTTCCTGATTCTTGTTATAACGGGAATCTTCCTTGCAATGTACTACAAGCCTACCCCGGCTGAGGCGTACAAGAGTGTGGAACATATTATGACAGCGGTTCCCATGGGAAGCCTCATCAGGAGCGTACACCACTGGGCAGCGAATACCATGATAGCGGCAGTAATGCTCCACATGATGAGAATATATTTCATGGGCGCTTACAAGAAACCCAGAGAATTAAACTGGGTAGTTGGCATCTCACTGTTATTGATTACCACCACTTTCGGTTTTTCAGGATACCTGCTCCCCTGGGATCAGCTTGCATTCTGGGCAACAAAAATCGGAACTGGTATTGCAGGTTCAATACCGGTTATTGGAGGATACATTTCCTTAATCCTTGTAGGTGGAAACGATATCGGCGCCGAGAC
Organism: Candidatus Methanoperedens sp.; assembly: GCA_023249275.1. Taxonomy (GTDB): domain Archaea; phylum Halobacteriota; class Methanosarcinia; order Methanosarcinales; family Methanoperedenaceae; genus Methanoperedens. The sequence continues at coordinate 1,919 of JAHFCV010000113.1, read as the reverse complement.
GCTGACACGCTTCTTTGCAATCCATGTAATGATTCTTCCCATTGCTATAGCGACTCTTCTTGGTCTGCATTTCATGATGGTCAGGATACAGGGCATTTCAGGGAGGCTTTAACATGGCATTAATAGAAGTTGAAAAACATGAAGTCGAGGAGGAGCAAAAGCCTGAGCCTGTACGTGTGCGTGGACTTCCGTTTTTCCCGCATTTCCTGCTCAGGGAAGTAGTGGTGATGTGTCTTATTGCCGGCGGGCTGATAATGCTTGCTTCGATATACCCGGCTGGCTTGCTCAAGCCGGCTGACCCGTTTGACACGCCTTCTCCCATATATCCTGAATGGTATTTCCTGTATGTCTTCGGCTTCCTGAAATTCTGGACATGGGATTTGGGTCCAATTCCTGCAAAGATGATTGGCGTAACAGTGCCGATGGTGCTGTGGTATGGTCTCCTGATACTTGTGCCGTTCATTGACAGGAACCCGTCTTCTGACATCAGGAAGAGAAAGGTTGCGGTCACTCTCGGTGTAATTGTCCTCATTGGCATATTGTATTTCACGTACTTCAGCATTGTTCACCATTGATGAAAGTTTCGAAATCAAAGTACGAGAAAATAGACGCCGCATCGAAGATAATAGGGCTGATACTGCTGGCGTTCAGCATAGATAATGTATCGAAGGGCAATTATTTTATTGCCCTTGCTCTTTTTGGCACAGGCGGGATAATAAGTATCGTGCCAGTGTTCATTGAGGTTGAGAGCTGAGTTTGAGAATCGTTTTTAATTCAGCCTCGTTTACTTTGTAAGTGAAGACTTTTTCATCGTCTATTTCGATTACGGGTATCAGATACTTGTATTTTTCAAAAGCCAGTTTGTCTTTTTCGATATCTATTTCGGTCAGCGAAAAAGGGAATTCTTTCTGGAGCTTTAGAAGCGTCTCCTTAGCGATGTCGCATAAATGGCAGTCTTTTTTGGAGTAAATTGTTATTTTGACCATACAGGATTAGATTTTAGTTACCCTTTAATACATCAAAATACTTAAAAGTATGTTTTAATTTCAGAAACCTTGATATTTGTTTTTTCTAATATCTAAGTGCGGTCTTATCGGGGTCGCAGGAAAAAGACAAATGCAAAATAGGGAAATTTATATAATGTTACAGGTTAATCTTATTTATGCTGTGATGCATACCCGCATACGCAGTCATTTGTCTGTCGGTGGTCCCTGACTGCCGACAATTCCTTTCATTCTTTTTTTACTTGCAATTGGGCTAATTCGCAGCTCCGCTTCGCTATCAAGCTGCTGCGTGGACGCTGCGGGGATATGTCTCTCGGTTCCGCGATATCCGACGCCATCACCATCCGGGAAAGGCTTGAGGAAGCGGGATTCTGGTGGCAGGCGGCCCGGGTGGACAACTTCATCCACCGGGTGCAGGGATCCGGGGACTTACTGGTGAGTGGGAAACAGGGCTGCCGATTTACAGCCCGGAGGGCTGACCATTCGCCAAGCGAAGGGGAGGTGTCCTGATGATTGAGGCAGCGGACTATCCCAGAATATGCCATCTCAACGGTCTGCATGTGTCCTGTTTCTTCAAGGATTGCACTTTATGCCAATTGAGAAATGAGGCTGAATACTGTATCTCTGCTGTACCTAAGGAGTTTGCCACAAGTACTCTTCACCCGACATCGAATACTCCCGGGAAAAATCGTCCTGCATCTGAGCAAAAAACCTTTGAGGGTTGTTTCCGGAAAAATTCTAAGTTCATCTCTCATCCTTTCGTCCTTCCAGGTCTTGGGCAGAAGGGGGAATATTGTGGAAAAACGGCTGTGAAATCGATCTGTGGGTGTGGCGGTTCCTTGGCAGCTCGCCATATTTTGTGTCGGCGTATCGGCTGCCCTGATTGCTACCATATATGGGTGCGGGAATGGGTTT
>JAHFCV010000112.1 GCA_023249275.1 Candidatus Methanoperedens sp. | reverse complement strand
GTGTAAGCACCAAGGTGACGAGGTGTTGAGCCCGTCGACTACTAACGTCCACGCTAGATTTTGTTTCACTACATTCGGGCGATATCCGGTGTTGCGCTTATATATGGAATTACGTCCATCCTGTGGATGGATTTTACCGTCATAAGCGAGTATAGCGGCCAAAGCGGCGGGGCAACACCTGTACCCATTTCGAACACAGCAGTTAAGCCTGTCTACGTTTTGCATTGTACTAAGATGTGCGAACTCTCGGGAACTGTAGAACGCTGCTATGCTCACTTATTACTACTGATTTTTTTACTATTATAACACTTCAGCATTTTCCAGACATTTCTCAAAGTCAGAGTTAGCTTATCAACATTCCCAATATTTTATCCATCGTTATTTATTTGTATATTCACGCATATCTAACAATATAAGTCCGGAGAAAAAAATCATGACTCTAACCGTCAACGTTAAAAAGGATTTTTCCCTGCAGAAAGTAAGCAGCGTAATCCGCTCGGCTTTAGCATTGGATGGACGGATTGCAAAACACAAAAAAGCTAAATATGCGCAAGCCTGTAAAATTTTTGAGAAAAAATACGGTATGAGTTCTGGTGTTTTCACTAAGAAATTTGAATCTGGAGAACTTGACGACAGGGATGACTTTTTTGACTGGTATGCCGCAAAAAAAGGTCTTGACACATGGACTAAAAAGCTGAATATATTATCCGGTATCAGCGTATGAAATCCCGGGAGTATTACTCTCAGATTGAATCAGTTATTAGGGATTGCCCGATAGTTACCCGTTTTTCCATCGACTTTGATGAAATTGATTTTGATATCGGATATTTGAAGGGAATGCTGGAGTTAATAGACGGGGCGATTCTCCATTTTATCGAATTCGTAGAGATCAAAGATAACATGGTCAACCGCCTCAAATATAAATATCACTGGCAGTCTGGAAAAGGCGATTTGATAGCGCGGTGGGATAATGTGCCCCATCATCAGGAGATTGAAACTTTTCCGCATCACATGCACGATGAGAAGGGGGTACATGCATCACAGAGCATGGATTTAAAAACTGTTGTTGAAATACTCATGGATAAAATGGATTTTTCATAGTCGGGGAAACTCCTGTACCCGTCCCGAACAAGCAGTTAAGCCCGCCCACGTTCTGCATTGTACTTTAGATGTGCGAACTCTCGGTAAGTGCAGAAAGCTGCTATGCTCACTTATTTCAACTTATTTTTTTTCTCAACGTTTTTCCATTTGTTTGATCATACCTGTTGCATTAAAATTCCTATTATCAGATATAATATCCGAATAATATGAAATGCATATATACTCTCAGATTGGAATATACGCAATGCAGATATGCACGAGCTAGAAGAAATGGAGTATAGGAGAAATCAAATATGGAAATGAAAGATGCACTTTTGGTCTTATTACCAATTATAGCGGGACTCATTAGTTCGTATCTTACTTACTATTTTGCGATAAAACAAAAGAAAAGTGAAGCGATACTTAAGTTCAAAGAAGAAAAATATGCCAATTTGCTGGTTTTACTCCAAGGGTTTGTAGGGACTACAGTTTCAGCCGAAACAAAGCGAAAGTTCTTCGAAGAGCAATACAAGTCATGGTTATATTGCTCGGATGATGTAGTCAAAGCAATCAATGATATGGTGGAGTTAGTTATAACTTCAAGAGGTAGTTATCCTGACCCAGAGAAGGGAAGAAAGGCCGTCGGAGATATTGTTATTGCAATGAGAAAGGATTTGCTTGGGAAAACAGAGTTAAGTCCTTATGATTTTCGCTACATTGATGTTATTGAGGATAAATGACAGCACTACTTCCTCCGCTAACACATTTCTAGAGGTAATAATTCAAAATGTCACGATGGCGTATCAGTAAAGGGCAGGCAGTAGACCTGCAAACTTGGGCACTGGACGAAAGTGGAACCAAGGAGTTTCTTGATACATTGCCCGAACTTCCGAAAAAGGGTGAAATAAAACCCGGACTTTATGTAAGTTTTGAGATTGATGAATTAGAGCTTGACGGTGGAATCGACTGGCCTGATGTAGGTGTCGCTACTGTATTTGCAGTCCTTGAAAATGGTGATAAAGAATTTATCGGGGAAGTCCATGCTTATAATTGGGAAGCTATCTGGTTGAGCACAATTGACTTTGATGAAGTGGATGACCCGCAGGAATGGTGGAGATGTGCGAATGATGCTTACGAGAGACTCAAGAAAACTGATGGATGACATTATGAAACTTGCAGAGGATTGATGAAAAGACAAGAACCATTTCAAACAAAGCCAAAAGAAGAACGTCATTACTTTTTCTTGAATCCTTATGACGATATGGCTTTTACGGTTTGCCCCAAATGTGAAGAAAAAACCAAAATTAGAAAGTATTGCTTACTTATTCATATCGAACCTAAGCATTTATTATCTCTAAATAAGTCTTGCCGATATTGTCCCAAGTGTGATCTGATTATTGTTAAAAAAGCGGACTTAGAAAGACTTCTTGTAGCCTTCTGTGAGCAAAATGCACCAGATATTATAGGCAATGAATATTTTGTTTATGGTACAATGGATAGAAAAGATTGTAAAAATGTAAAGACAGGAAAGACGAATGCACAAGAAGCAATCAAATGCTCATATCTTTTTAAAGATATTTGGATATTTGAGATAGTTCCAAGAGGGTGGTATCCTGAAAAGTAGGTAAACTTGAAATTAACGATTTTTTATTGAACATCAATTTAAAATCAGATATTTCGTCAGTTCAAATATCAAATCCCCATAAAATACAGCCACGAAAAACCCCAACGTTATTGGAATCATAAACGGCAATCCGGGGGTAACCCATACCTCCTCTTTAACCAGACCTTTTTCCGACAGGGCTTTAAGCCCCGAAATGACCTTCTCATCAATTTCCACGCCGCCCCTTTTGAAACGGAATTTAACCTCGCCGTTTACCACTTCAAAATTCTGAATCAACTTTATATGCTTATTTGCAAGCTCTGAAATTTTAGCTCTATAGCCTATGAAAATGTAAAGCGGATTATCAATATGCAGACCCATTTTTGTGATATTGTATAACGCCAATCCGACAGGAACAACAATCGTCAGGAGCACGGCGTTGCCAAATATGCCAAAAGCAAAAAGGTCAATAATAGGCTTATTCAGGGGGAAGGTGTGGCTAAAAGCCTGTAATTTCGGATAAGCAGGAAGGATTATCGACAAAACGATGAGCGATTTTGCATCAGCCCCGCCAAATATACCAAACTGAAAAAGGATATACACGAACACGAAAATGAATCCTGCTGAAATTAATAAGCGCGGAAGATATGCTGCGCCGTAAGTTAAAATATCGTACAGCACAAAGAAAATCCCGCCTGCAAGCATCACCAGCCATACGTTATTAGATACGCGGCGCGTTTTAATGTCAGAGTAGCATGAGTAAATCAGAAAAGGCATGCAGAATATTATCTTCAGGATGTCCAGCATATCCTTTTAATTGTTTTATCTGCTTAAAAAATAATGCGATAGCTATTTAGACAAAAATACCGTTATACGTCATCACGCCGTCGTGGCTTAGCCCGGCAAAGCGGCTGATTCGTAATCAGCAGATCGAGGGTTCAAATCCCTCCGGCGGCTTATTTTTATGGCAGAATATCGAAAAAACCTTGGTTTAGCAGGGCTTGTTAGCTTCGGCGTGGGCGGAACCATCGGCTCGGGAATATTCGTGGTTCCGGCAATAGCTGCGGGAATTGCCGGTCCGAGTTCCCTCCTTTCCTGGATTATCGTTGCGCTCTCAGCCAGTTGCGTCATGCTATCACTGGCGTGGGCATCCTCAAAATACCCATCAACTGGGGCTTTTTATTCCATATTTACAAAAGTATTCAGTAAAAGAACATCGACAGTGGTAGTGCTGTTTTATGTGATAGCCTCGATTTTCGGGGTTGCCACAATCGCATCCGGCATAGGACAGTATGTTTCTTTTTTCGGCTATCTTGATGTGCTCTGGCTTGAGATAGTAATTATAGTTTTATTCGGCATAATAAACATTATTGGCGTAAGACCTTCAGGGAACATCGAAATCCTCCTGACCCTGTTGAAGACCGTCCCCCTGGTTATTTTAGCCATCGTTTTGTTTCCTTATATCCAGAAAGAAAACTTCACGCCATTTTTGACAGATAAAACCGATTTTTTAAAAGCAATAATCATCGTCTATTGGCCATTCACAGGTTTTGAGATAAGCGCAATAACAGCAGATGAGACCAAAAATAAAAAGGATATATTTACATCACTGGTGATTGTGATTTTGATAACCACAGTCGTTTACCTGCTTCTGAATATCGCCTTGATAGGAAGTGTTGGAAGCCAATTACTGGCATCATCTTCCGTTCCTCTTGCCCTCGCAGCATCCAGGGTTTTCCAGGCTTCAGGAAATATTATGGCAGTAATCGGGATAATAGCTATGCTGTCTGCGCTTAATGCTTATCTCGTTGCGGCATCAAGAGTAGTCCAGAACATATCATTTGAACACAAATTGCCCCTGCTTCCTGAGCTAAGCAAGAACGGTACCCCGTATATCGCAATAATAATCAGCACCGTTGCAGGCGCATCGCTCCTTTTGTTCAGCAATCATTTCCAGGAACTGGCAACTATTTCTGTTATTGCGACGCTTTTGCCCTATATCTTCATATGCGCTTGCGCAATGAAGCTGTTTGACAAACCAAAAATCCGTATCGTCGCAGCCGTGGGGCTTGTGTCCACTATTGCTATCCTGGTTACCTCTTTTTTTTAGAAAGTATGGAATCAGAGCACTCAAAACCAGCCTTGATCGAGCCGTTCATGCTCCTCTCAGGATAGTTTGCTTCAGAGAACATGCCAGCCAGATAAAGCCCCTTGATATTTGTTCTATACGGAAGGACTTTTTTACCATAGCCTACTTCATATACGGGTGCTGTATCAATATCCCTTCGCAATCGCCACCATTTAACCTTTTTGCGAAATCCGGGGATAAGTTTTTCAAGCCCTTTTTGGTATAATTCGATGACCTCGTCATCACCTGATTTCCAGAGTACGCTATCGGGATTCTGGAAATACGAGGTCACGTACATCAAATGTTCGCCATAATCCGACGCCGGGATGAAATTGGTGTGTTCAATCACCGCGCCGAAAGGAACGTTTTCCTTGATATTCAGCCAGTAAACATCATCCATGATTTTTTCACTCAATCCAAAGAGGGCACATGCAGTACCCTGGTAGCTGATGTTCATTTCAAGTCCTAAAAGCGCAGGGTCTATTATTTTTTGCAGAACATGAGGTGAAACAGTCGAAATCACCTTATCACATTTAATGTTCTCACCATCCACAACCACGCTTTTGATCGAACCGCCGGCAACCTCTATCTTTGAGGCGTTGCCCTGCCTTATTATGCCTCCATTTTTTCTGACGCTCTCAGCCATTTTTTCGATGAACGCATGAAAACCCCCGCGCATGTATCCCAGGTGCTCGCCCTTTGCGCCCCTGTTTGAGCGGATACGAACCCGGCCGAGGAGCCATGCCGCAGACACCCGTTCTTTGTTATCCCCGAATTTGCTTTGAAGCAAGGGGAGGAAGAAATTATTATAAACTGATTCGCCTGCAGTGTCGAGTATCCATTGTTTTGCAGTTATATCGTCAAAAGGAGCGGTGTCTTTTATTCCTTTGGCTTTCAGCACAAGCAGGGTCAGCCTGATAACATCCATGAGGGACAGGGCTTTCAGGATTTCAATAGGCGTGTTCATCGGATATATTTTGCCGTCGAAATAATAGCCTGTTGTACCTTTTAACCATTCAAGCCGATTCGAGAGACCCAGTTCTTCTATTAATGAAATAAGTTCTTTGTCGCTTGCGAAGATATGATGGTAGTATTTTTCGATGTGGTATACCCCCGCATTTAAATGCGGGGTTTGTATGCTGTAGCTGGACGCCATGCCTCCGAGTTCGGGTTCTTTCTCGATGAGGATTATTTCGTCCTTACCTGCGAGTTTGTATGCAGCGGCAAGACCTGCAAGCCCGCCACCGATGATTACTGTGGTCATGGTGTTGAATATTGGTTATTGGGGATATAAAGGAGACTAAAAATCACTTCTCAATAATCGTCTCCTCAATCTTAATCCCGAAATGCCTCGCCGCCGCCTCAAAATACACCAGCACTTCATCGCCCTCCTTGAGCGCGGTCACAGGCACGGGCTTCCCATCTGCGCCCACAAGCTTTATGGTCTCTGCATTCTGGAGCAGCGTCTTTATCTTAGTCCCTTCAACCTCTGCTTCCACAAGCATCAGCGGGCGGCGCTCTATCTTGACCCTTCCCACAACAGCAGGTCGCGTCTCGCCTTCCGAGTCAATTATCAGCACTTCATCGCCCGAAGCAAGCTCTGAGAGGTAGCGCGTTTTTTCACCAACTCTGATATAGGCGTGAACCGCGCCGGCATTCACCCGGAACGGGCGCGCAGCCACATAGGGGCTCTCTTCTGATTCCGAATGCACAAGGAACAGCCCGTTACTCTGCGAGCCTATGAGCATCCCTTCACCAAGAACCATAAGCGAAGCCGTATCCACACATACCCTGTCCCCCATGCCCACCTGTTTTACCTTCGTCACAGTGGCTTTTACGAGGGGTATTTTCTCCATCCCGGACCTGTCCCTGACAGCTATGACTTTCTTTATCTCGGAGAGATTATCGGTATCAAGCAGCACGCCGTCTGCGCCGTGTTCCAGCGTCTCAAGAGCAAGCTTTGCTTCATCTGCATTCCTGACGCCTGCGATTATCTCCACGTCAATTTTCTGGAGTCCTGCTATCAGGTTCTCAAGCGGAATGACCTTCCAGTCCGTGCCAATCACAATCAGGTAATCACACGATTTTCCAAGTTCCACCGCGAACTGCTCGTATTTCTTGTTCTTGATGACAACGTACCCTGCCACGGTCTTTCCTTCCCTTGTCAAATGCTGAGCTTCGGCTATATCTTCAGAATTTGCAAGCTCGGAGGGCAGTTTGCTTGTCCCGTCGCCTTCGCTACCTATCCCTACAACTACGATATCGGCATCCTCGGTTGGGGCAGCGGTTTTGATATTCCCCAGTTCTCTTACTCTCTCCACGTCCTCCGCTTTCAGAAGTACAGCATCGGCTCCTGATTCAAGACCTGTACTGATGCGGGGCTTATTTTCTTCCCATGCTCCACCGTCCGCTTTTATCCAGACCGATTTTTCTTTTTTCACCGCAGAGCCTCCATGGCATCGTCTACGCTTGCGCCTTTATGGACAACAAGCGTCAGGGCGCGTGTCATTGCTGTGGGATTCTCATGCTGGAAAACATTCCTTCCGATTGCAACCCCGCGCCCGCCCGCATCTACTGCGGCGCGCACCATTGCGAGAAATTCCTCGTCTGTATTTGCCTTGGGACCGCCTGCCATCACAACCGGTACTGGGCAGCCTTCTACAACTGTCCTGAATGTATCGATATCGCCAGTGAAATTGGTTTTTATGATGTCAGCGCCAAGTTCCGCGCCCACGCGCGCCACATGCGCCACAAGTTCGGCGTCGTTTGAGTTCTTGATGTCTTTTCCGCGCGGGTACATCATCGCTATCAGCGGCATTCCCCACAGGTCGCAGAATTCAGCCACATCGCCCAGCTTTTTCAATTGCTTTGCTTCTGTCTCAGAGCCGATGTTTACATGCACGCTCACAGCATCAGCTCCCATTTTTATGGCTTCTTCCACAGTGCAGACCTGCACTTTGTTGTTAGGGTCTGGTCCGAGCGACGTGGAGGCGCTCATGTGGATGATAAGCCCGATGTCGCGCCCGTATCCGCGGTGGCCGTGCTTTGCCATTCCTTTTTGCAAAAGAACGGCGTTGGCGCCGCCGTCTGCGACTTTGTTCACCATGTCTGCAAGATTGACTATGCCGCTTATAGGTCCCATGGATATCCCGTGGTCCATAGGGATGATTACCATGTTCCTGCTTTCCCTGTCCATTATCCGTTCAAGTCGTATTTTTTTACCGATTTCTGACAATTTAATCACCTTTTAATAATTT
>JAHFCV010000111.1:5314-8092 GCA_023249275.1 Candidatus Methanoperedens sp. | reverse complement strand
GGGCGCAAGAACGCAAAGCATAGCATCGAAATCTTTGCGTCTTTTGCGTTCTTGGCGGTGAAATTTCAAATGTTACCCCATCAGGCTGGTAGACAATAACGTTAATCATGCCACACAGCACATCATAATTGATTTAATTTTCACACCTGATCCGATTTCGCCACCGTTTTCAATCTCTTTACACCCTCAATCTCCCTGATTATCTCCACAACATTCTCAGGCACAAACTGCTCCCACTTCTCGCCCTTGAGCATCCTGCGCCTGATTTCAGTGCCAGAGTAACTGTTTCGTTTGAATAACGGCGACTGCTTGACCTTGATTCCCGCTTCGCTGAGCAATTCAATCACAAGAGGATTATTGGTATAGGCAATCTCAAACGGCGGAACCATGGACTTGACATGGCTTACCCACAGCGAGTTGCGCTGGATGTCCTCGATAGGTATAACGTAATGTTTTATGTCAAACTCCATGAGGGCGCTTGTGACCATAAGCACGCGTTCGCCTGCTGTGAACGGATTCTCAATCTCATGGCTCTTCTGGGCGCTTCCGATGCCCACGATTATCTCATCAACTTCACTGGCTATTTGCTTTAAAACCTGATGATGACCTAAGTGATACGGTTGGAATCTCCCGAGATACAATCCACGTCTCATATTATTCTTTTGGCTTGTCCTGCTTCACAGGTTTTTCAGCTTTTTTCGTTTTTTCTACTTTTTCCCCTTCTTTCTCAACAGGTTCCGGCGGAGGAGGTGGAATCTTAGCAATCTTTTCCGCGCCCCAGGGTCTTACCGGCATGTCGCGGCTCCATATCTCTTTCATGAACCCGCGCCAGTCCCACTTGTTGTGCTTATGTTTCATTCCAGCCAGTTTCTTGACAATATCCATGAATATGGGCTTGTCAGTCCACTCGATGTCACTGACTTTATTGAGGTATTTTTCCCCTGTCTCTGTCCTGACGAATACGGTACTCCACCCGTCATCCGAGCCGACTGAACCGACTGATATGTCGGCATAATAAGAAGTATAATCCTGGCAATAATGGCATCCTTTCCTGGCAAGCGGAGCCACATCTTTTATAGGCACTTCCTTTTTCTCTTTGTCTGTTTCAACAATGAAATTTCCTTTATGGAAGTTCATCTTGGTAACATCCCTGATATCCACACCCATAATTTTTGGTACCATTTCGGAAATCATGACCTGTTCTGAAAAACTTTCCATGCAGATAAGACCGATTATCAATTCTATCCTGCCAAAATTCTCCCTGAACAGCTTTGCTCCGTGTACATGACAGGGGCATCCTACAAGCGCAATTTTCTTATATTTTTTAAGACCATCCTGGTACGTGTCAGCGTATGCGCGATGCAAATCCCTCATGCTGGCTACCACGGGCTGGTAGGTATATTTCGTGCCTGAGGCTTTGGTAACATCTTCAGGGCTTGTGAACATAACAACTTTTGTTTCCCATTTTTCGTTTCTCACAACACCGAGCGCGCAGTCGATTTCCCCCTTTTCGAGAAGGGATTTTAATATCTGTGAAACCACGGCGCCGTCCTGACCGTGAAGCGTCTTGCTCTTGCCGGCTTTCATGACTTTTATGTTATTGAATTCATCTGCGGGGAAACCGTCAAGAATCGGGCATATGCGTTCGCACGCATAGCAGTTTACGCAGGGGTTCACTTCTGTATTGAAGGGATTGACGCCCTGGAAAAGAACCTCGGTTTTTAATTCCATTTTATTGTAATTGTTCTTTTCCTTGGAGATGTCAACCGGTTCCCGCCGCACAACGGGCGCATTCATGGGGCAGATGGCTTCGCATGTGCCGCATGAACAGCAGTAGTTATATTCTCCTACGTCTGCGATTTTCGGAAGCCCCACATTGGGAGCCTGCATGCTTCCTAATCCTGTAAGCACATTATGCTGGTCGCTTTTAATTATGCCTTTCGATACAGGGATACTGGGGCTTTCCGAATTCGCAATCACTTTATTTTCCTCCGATTATTTCTTTTCCGATAAGTTTGATGGCGGTTTCCTTATCTGGACCAATCGGGGAGCCTGCAACAATCTGCGTTACGCCGATTTTCTTTAATGCTTCCACTTTTGCCTTGCAGTCAGCGGGTGTTCCGCAGATGGAGAACGCATTGATCATGGCGTCGGTGACCATGTTGTTCAATCCTGCGAAGTCGCCTTTTGCGATTGCGTCGCCGATTGTCTTCTTTGCTGCCACATCGATGCCGTGTCTTTCAAGAACAGTATCAGGGGAGCCTGCTACTATGAACGCCACGACTACTTTGGCTGCGCCTTTTGCTTTCTCGGCATCCTTGTGAATGGAGAAACATGCATAAGCGCCCACGTCCACGCTCTTGGGGTCGCGCCCGACTGCTTTTGCGCCCAGCGCTATTTGTTTTATCGCAAATTCAAAGTCCTTTGGATGTGAGGCGTTTATAAGTACGCCGTCTGCGATTTTTCCTGCAAGTTCAAGCATCTTGGGACCCTGTGCGCCCATATAAATAGGTATGTTTCCTGTCTTGAAAGCAAGTTTTGCGCCGCCGACTTTTACGCGTTTTCCGTCCTGTGAGACCTTTTTACCTGAAAAGAATCCACGCAGAGCCGATATGCTCTCGTTGATAGTTGTCATCGGCTCAACCCATTCGATACCCATGGCATCGAAGGTAGCTTTGTCGCCCGGACCTATGCCCAGAATGGCGCGACCGCCTGATATCTCATTGATTGCTCCAATGCTCTGGGCAGTGATCGCAATATTCCTTGTATAGGGATTGG
>JAHFCV010000111.1:0-5304 GCA_023249275.1 Candidatus Methanoperedens sp. | reverse complement strand
GTCACTCCTGTTCCCAGTTTTATCCTGTTTGTGTTCATTGCCAGTACAGCGAGCGTGGTGTACACGTCACGGTTGTTGTAGTGGTCGGTTATCCATACATTGTCGAAGCCATTTTCTTCTGCTAATTTAGTGTAGTATGCTAATTTTAGAACCGGGTCTGCCGGTACAAATTCAATACCAAACATATTTATCCTCCTGCGTTTAGGGTCAATCGTCTTTTCTTATTTAAAAGCATATTGGTTTTGTTCTGCGCTTGTAGAGATGGATATTGGAACCAATCAACAACATAGGATGAATTCCAGGATTGATAAAAACCCTGTATTGAACTTACTGATTAAGAATAAAATGAAAAGGGGGATGATTATAGTTAAAAACTAAACATTTTAAACTTATCTTTGCGACCTTTGCGCTCTCTGCGGTGAATAAAATCAAGCACCGCAAAGAACGCCAAGAACGCAAAGTGTTTCATAAAATAAGTATTGAAAATTAGGTTCTTAACTATAATTGATTTCTAACTCAAGCCTTTGCTTTTTCACTGGCGGCTATATGTTTAGCAAGTTGAATTTTTAATGAGGCAAGTTCTTCTAATGTGTCTATTATTTCCTCTGTTTTAAGATGATTTAAAATTGCTTTGATATCTCCACGCATATCTACCGTATCCATATGCATCATGTGAATTTCTTCAGTAACGTTTTTAAATCCCGCATCTACCTTTTCATTCAATTTATCCACTTTCTCTTCCAGTTTAGCAATGCCTTCTGTGTTTTCCCTGACCTTGTCCATAACAGTGACAAGTTCTTTGAGTTTTTCGTGAATATCGCCAAGCCCTATTGCCATATCATACTATACCGATGGAATTCTACTTAAAACTTTGCTGCATAGCGCCTTACCTGCTGACTTCGGCTCTTGAAAAAGCAGCGCGCATGCAGTTTTCATGATTTGATTTTAATCCGTGCGCATCTCCGTGTTCGATTTATACCAAATTGGAGAAACATAAAAAAGAATTGGTTTTTGACATAAAATATTAGCCACGGAGGCGCGGAGAACACAGAGAAATAATGGCTCTGTGCCCTCCGTGTCTCGGTGGCTATTTCGCTTTTTATTTTAACTTCACCAAATGATTTTACAATCTCAAAAAAAATGAAAAGGCTATCTCTTACTTACAAAGCTGCCTATGAACACATACCAGTTATAGACCGCCATGATGAAGGATATAATGAATATAAACTGGGTTATTTCAAACAGGTAGAAGTTTTCCAGGGCTTTACCCCATGCTGTAATGGTTACAGTGAACTTGATAAGTGTATTCACGGCAAACGCCGCACCTGCAATCGAGATAAATGTCCATGTGCGTTGCATGATGGATTCGTTGAGGAACAGTTTAGCCTTAAACAAAGATTTGTCTACCCTGTGCATCATGTAAATAATCTGCCCTATGAGGAAGATTAGTACGAATGCAGCTCCTGCTGTGTACACCTCCAGGAAAATCTTGAAAAATTCAGTTAATTGCATTTAAATCATCCTTTCCTTTGTATCTACCGTTTTCACTGTTGTTTTAAACATGCCTTTGTTGAAGGCTTCGGGCAGTTTGGATGGAAGCCTGATGGTGATGGAGTGTTCTTATTCTATGCTTTCAAGAATATGCCCCCGAAAAAAGGGAAAGGGGGCAATGGTTGATTTATGAAGCCACAGTAGCGGTAACTTTTGATATCTGCTGGCTGGAATCAGTGTCTATTAATGTTACTGTCACTTTACCAGTAGATAACGTGAAGTTGGTTGTTGAAGTGCCCATGGTTACATTATAGCCATTGAGCGTAACATATTGACCTGTCGGTGCTTTTTCGTATATCACCAAGTTATCTCCTGCCGTAAAGAACTGAGTACCTGTTGCATTCGCACTCAAAACGTTAATAATATTATGCTGTGTACTGTTTCCATCAATAATTGCCTTGACTTTACTAAGGTCTATGGCATCCCCGCCTGCGTGGTTGAGTGTTATAGGACCTCCTCCCGTAGTCGTTGCTGAAACTATTGTTATGCTCGCCTGCGGCGCCTGTTTCGGTGTTCCCATTCCAAATACGAACGCAGCTATAACCGCTGCCAATATTACAGTAATCGCCACCATCAATATTACGCCGATGACAGGCGATACTGCTTCTTCATTCTGTCTAAATTTCATACTATTTTTCCTCCTCGGATGTATCTTTAGTTCTCCTTTTAACAGCCTTTTCAAGTTTCTTTGCCCACATATTCTCTACGTGCGTGAATTCGCACTCAAGATAATGCGAGACTGCCTTGGCGAGAGCATCTTTGGTGCTTGATTCGCCTGTTTTGGTTTTCAAGGCATCTATATCTTCCACCATAAGTACTGTTTGAACATGCATTATTTTCGCCATTATTATCTCCTTATCGAGAAGGTTTACCACACATCAAGTATCTCCTTCCCATGATATGTCATTATAATGATAAGGGTATTTAAATGTTTTGTATGATGATGAATTAAAATGACAATTTTACCATGGGTACAATATTTTTACATGAGCTGTCACAAAAAATCAGAGTATCGGCTAAAGCAAAGTATTATACAGCGAGAGGTAAATCAGTATTTTAATAGTCGTGATTTAAATGGAAACCTTAGATATTCCCAAGGACGTGTGGAATCCAATCTCAAGTTTAGTGCGTCATGGTTTATATAAAAATGAAAAATCAGCCCTGATAAACATAGTGCACGATTTGAGCCTGTCCAAAATGAAAGAATATGAATCCGCTATGCGTGAATTCGAGAAAAAATATGCTCTTGTTTTCGAAGAGTTCGACCAACAGATAAAAACCACAACGGAAGAGGATTTTGAAAAATGGGATGACTTTATTGAATGGAAGGCATACGCAAAGGCATACTCTTACTGGAATTCTGTCCATGAGGAGTTATCCCGATGGTTGTAGCCAGAACTATAACCCTTCTCAGAAGCCATAGTATCGTCGCAGAACTGCGAATTTCAAAAACCCTGATTGAGCCTGATGTCGAGATGATTAAAGCAAACGCAACGCTTAGAGATGGCTCTATTTTATACGTATCTGAAGCTACTGGTGAAGGCTGGCGAGAATATTCGTATCATTGGCAAATAAAAGGCAAATTGGTCAAACGATGGGATAATGCGCCGCACCACAAAGACCTGCCCAATTTTCCACATCACGTCCATGAGGGAAACCAGGTCATGCCGAGCATTGACGTAAATCTAACCGATATTCTTGTCCATATAGAGGCAGAAATAAAAAAACATTAACGGTAAATTCACGGGAATGTCGTGTTCTTGGATATATAACACTTAAAATGCAAACTCTTATTAGCAATACATACTATCAAACAGCCATCACTGGGCTCGTGGTCTAGTCGGCTATGACGTCGCTCTCACACAGCGGAGATCCTGAGTTCGATTCTCAGCGGGCCCATATCCCCCAAAACTAAACCTATATATATCGAGAAGAATATTGCTAATTAAAAGGTGGTTAAATGGACGTAAAAGAAATTTCACTTGCCGTGGTAATGACACTATCCTCAATAGTATTGACCTATAAATGGCTTACACGACTTGGCAATTCTGACTCGGTTATAATCCTGTCAGCCATGCTCCTCATAGGTTCACTTGCTGCAATGATACTGCTGCTCAGCGACAGGGTACGAAGACTCGAAACCACCCTTGATGCAAAAGAGCGGTCAATCAGGATAAACATCAAAGGCGTTGAAGAACATCTTGATAAAAAGATGGATACCCTTGTCCAGAAAACCAGCAATACAATCGGGGAATTCTCTAAGAAGATATATCGTTGAAGGCATCTTTCACCATTGACATTACCACTTCCATTACGTTTTGCGCTTCATCCGTATTCCTGATTTTCCTGATATCCACGCGCCCGCTCTGGTACAGCATCACGCTTCTTCCTTCAAGCTCAAAACGCGCAACGCCAAGTTTTATCGAGCACTTTAGCTCCTTTGCGCCGGCGCATCTTAAAACTTCACACAACTTTTCCATATCCAGTCTTTTTCCGAGATGGCACTCTGCGATATAACGGGACGGGTCATCGATGCACGGGCGCGAAAGCCGGATATCCATGAACGTATAATAGCAGAAGGGAATATATGAATTGTGATAGGGAATTATTTATCGATTTAAAAAAATCCATTGTCACATCAGTTTTTCTTGATATTCGAACAGCATATTTATTGTCTTCATGGACGTTAAGGCTTAAAGGAAAATATTTGTATAAAATATGGGAATAGGCGATTACTTGAACGAAACTACAGGCTGCTGCGGAGGAACGGGTAAAAACGGTCTTGGCATACTGGGCAGGCTTTTAACCCTCTGGATTCTTCTTGCCATGGCAGGCGGTATAATTCTCGGCGCTGCATATCCGCAGATTTCAGCCATCCTTGACGCAGTTCGCATCGAACAGGTCTCCCTTCCAATTGCGATAGGGCTTATCTGGATGATGTACCCGCCGCTTGCAGGCGTGAAATACGAAGAACTTTCCAAAATGAAGAGACAGGGAAAAGCCCTCAGCGTATCTATTATCCAGAACTGGATTATTGGTCCCGTTCTCATGTTCGCTCTTGCATGGCTCTTTCTCCCCGACCTTCCGGAGTACCGCATAGGATTGATAATAATCGGTCTTGCACGCTGTATAGCCATGGTGCTTGTCTGGAACCAGATGGCAGGCGGGGATAATGACCTGTGCGCCGTACTTGTAGCCATGAACTCCATATTCCAGGTGGCGCTTTATTCGGTGCTGGCGTATGTATTCATCACAGTGCTATCGACATGGATAGGAGGCGCGGGAGCAGGCGCGATTGTAAACATATCGATTGGACAGGTCGCAAGGGCAGTATTCATCTATCTTGGAATTCCGTTCATCGCTGGCATAGTAACGCGGTCTGTTTTGCTAAAAAAGAGGGGAAAGGATTGGTATGATAATGTGTTTATGCGAAAACTCGGTCCGACAGCGCTTATTGGTTTGCTTTTTACCATTGTGGTCATGTTCTCCTTAAAAGGAGAGAAAATCGTTTCACTCCCGCATGATGTTTTCAGGATAGCTCTGCCTCTGCTTGCTTATTTTATAATAATGTTTAGCATATCCTTATTCATGTCCTACAGGCTTGGTTTTTCCTATGAGCATTCCACAACCCTTGCATTCACAGCAGCGAGCAACAACTTCGAACTTGCGATTGCTGTGGCTGTTGCGGTTTTCGGGATAGGTTCCGGCGAGGCTTTTGCTGCTGTGGTGGGACCGTTAATTGAAGTCCCCGTG
>JAHFCV010000217.1 GCA_023249275.1 Candidatus Methanoperedens sp. | reverse complement strand
ATGACATCGATGGAAAAGGTGCGTTTAATCCTGGACGAGGTAAGAAACGGGAAAATCCTTGTACTTGAGACAGGGCTTACCCCAAGCGAGCAGACAAAACTCATAGAGCTTACCATGACAGAGATTGCGCCTGATGATTTCTCGGGAATTGAAATCGAGAGTTATCCTGTAAAACAGAACGATACTTTTTTGAACAAACTGCTCGGGAAAAACACCCTGAAGACAAGGCTTACGGTTATTGGTCCCGCTTCCCAGTTAAAGACCATAAAAAAGGACAGGGATTTGATAAGCGCCTTCGTTTCAACACCATAAACCATGCCTCATAAGTGCACACGATGCGAGGGAATTTTCAAAGACGGGGCAGCCATAATACTGAACGGCTGCCCGAAATGCGGCTGGAATAAGTTCCTTTATGTAAGGGATGCGCCGGAAGCGCCCGGAAAAACCACCCATACCGAGGCAATACCCCCGGCAGCTTCGAAATTCATCAAAGAAGTGGATGAGATTCTCGGTAATAAGGCGCAGCCTGAACCCAAAGAAGTCGCGGGGAAAAAACCCGAAGAAATCGGTGACAGGGTGGAATCCGTGAGAATAGTATCTCCGGGTTCATACGAGTTGAATCTTGAATCGCTGCTGGAAAGAGACGAAATCGTAATGGCGCTTAAAGAGGACGGCACATACCTCGTTCATCTGCCATCGGTCTTCCAGAAAAAGAAGCATCATGAACGGTAGAATTTATTTGGTGTTGAATTGAGATTTGAATATTCAGTAGGGCGCGGGGAATCGGGCGTGTATATGATTATTGTGTTTATGCTGGCTCCGAGCCTGCGCGAATCGTGTAAATAATAACCCTTTTCAAGCCTCGATACATTTTTTACCCTGAGAATGGTTTTATCCTGGTCCATCTTCATAATATCATAATCAAAATCCGGGAATACGGCTTTTATTCTGGGCTCAATGCTTTTGCTGCCAAAAAGAAGGATGTACATTTTTGGTAATTTACCGAGGTCGTAACTTACCGTGAAAACTGCATCGGTCTTATCAAAATTGATGGTGAGTGAAGTGATGCCGAAAGGGCGGCTATCTGGGTTTCCCTCTGAAAGCGGAAGCATTGATGCAAATACCAATACCATAAAAAGTATCAGGACTGGTTTATTCATTCAAGGGATGTTATGCCCTCTGTAAATATATCTTTTTGCTACCTGCCCGAGGCTTTTTATTAGTTTCTGGGTTGAAAACCCAAAAACCACAGAGGGCACAGAGGACACGGAGAAAAGCGGCAACTCTCTGTGCTCTCTGTGTGCTCTGTGGTCGATTATCCCTACCTGGATTCATTTACCAGAAGAAATTAAAAAATCTCACCTCCCCTTTCGCAAGAACCAGCCAGGGTAATGTTCCTGCGCCCATTTTGCATCAACTTCGCCATAAATAATGCCGCGCAGCGATTCACTGTAATACAGCGCGAAAACGATATGCCCTGTCAGCAGCAATGCGGCTAAAATCACAAAGGAATCATGAACGATGAAGTTCAATTCTACAAAATCCACGCTGAACATCGACTTCATCCACACCACAAAGCCGGATAAGGAAAGCCCTGCGATAAGAAGCAGGGTCAAAAGGAAATTCGCCTTCTGACCTGCGTTGAACTTCCCTTTTACACTGGTTTTGTTATTTTTTAAGAATCCGATGAACCATCTCATATCATCGCCGTTCCACGAAATCAGTTCTTTGACATCATCGCGAGTGCGGGAGCTGCCAAAAATATAGAGCACGGCGGGTAATACAATAAAAGGCAGGGAGGCATACAGGTGAAGCATTTTTGTCAGGGGGTCGCCAAGAAGGGATTTCGGCGTGAGAAATATGCCGATGCCTGTTATCAGGAGCCAGATAAAAATTATTGCGTGAGTCCAGTGCAATGCCCTGGCACGGATATCGAACCTGAATATTCTCACGGATAGGACACCCCGTCCATCTTATAGCCGAACCTTTCCCAGTAGCCTGTCTCCTGCGTCCCTGTCAGGGTTATCCTGTTGACCCATTTCACGTTCTTATATCCGAACATCCTGGGCATCACAAGACGCAGCGGCTTCCCCTGCTCATCTGGCAGCGGTTCATCATCCAGCAAGTATGCAAGCATGACATCAGGTTCGAGAGCTTCTTTTATGGATAGGCTGTCGCTGTATATGCCGCTGGCTGAGTGGAATGTC
>JAHFCV010000216.1 GCA_023249275.1 Candidatus Methanoperedens sp. | reverse complement strand
ACAAAAGACCAAGCGTGCTGGGAACAGCGACAGGCGCAGTAGTAGGTCTTGTTGCAATCACGCCCGCATCCGGGTTCGTTACCCCCCTGGCAGCAATTGCAATAGGAGCTATTGCAGCCGTATTGAGCTATTACGCGATGCTGTTCCGGATGAAGCGCAACGTGGATGAATCCCTGGACGTCTGGGCATGCCACGGCATTGGAGGAACATGGGGCGCCATCGCAACCGGGATTTTTGCCACGACCCTTGTGAACCCTGCCGGAGCCAACGGTCTGCTCTACGGAAACCCGGGGCAGCTTGTGATACAGATAGCGGCAGTGGGCGTGATATGGATATATGCTTTCGTTGTAACCTTCATACTTGCAAAGGTCATCGACGCAACAATCGGGCTTCGTGTCGGGGATGATGAGGAAGCTGTGGGTCTGGATATTTCCCAGCATGCCGAGAAGGCATATGCGTGAGGTGAGCAAAATGAAGAAAATCGAGGCAATAATAAGACCTGAAGTTCTTGAATCTGTCCGTGTAGCGCTTGAAAAGAAAGGTGTAATAAGTATGACCGTTTCTGAGGTGCAGGGGCGGGGACGCCAGAAGGGCGTCTGCCTGCAATGGCGCGCCGGTGAATACTGTGTGGAGTTCCTGCCAAAGCTCAAGCTTGACATGATCGTGGATGACGACCTTGTGGAACCTGCGATAGAAGCGATAGCCCATGCCGCAAAAACTGGGTACGACGGCGAGGGTAAGTACGGTGATGGCAAGATTTTCATATATCCTGTTGAAGAGGTCGTGCGTGTCAGCACGGGGGAACGCGGAAAGGAAGCCATATAGGTCTGGCTTCCTTCATTTGTGCTGGAAGGGATAATTAAGACATTTTCAGGAGGTTAAAGGTGCAGAAATAATCATATATTTAAAGTTTACTCTACTTTTGGGTTAAATTTATATATAATAAATATTCAGTAGGTCTCCGTATGCCTTAAGGATTGAGTAAATATGGGATTAAAAATACCTGAAATGCGTTTCAAGCATATTTTTCTGGCAATTATTTTACTTGCAGTATTGACGAATGGAGCCTTCGCGGCAGAAGAACCCAAAATAGATACAGGCGACACTGCATGGGTGCTTATCAGCACCGCGCTCGTGATGCTGATGATACCTGCCGTGGGCTTATTTTACGGCGGCATGGTGCGGAAAAAGAACGCCCTTTCCACAATAATGTTCAGCTTTGCCATCCTTGCGCTGATAAGCGTGCAGTGGATACTGTTTGGCTACAGCCTTGCCTTCGGTCCTGATGTGGGTGGAGTGATCGGCAACCTTGACTGGATAGGGCTAAACGGTGTGGGTCAGGCGCCGAATGCTGACTACGCAGCCACAATTCCCTCCATGGCTTTTATGATGTTCCAGGCGATGTTTGCCGTAATCACAGTCGTTCTAATTACAGGCGCGTTCGTTGAGCGCATCAAGTTCAGCGCCTTCCTTGTATTCTCATTTCTGTGGGCGACCCTTGTCTATGACCCCATAGCCCACTGGGTATGGGGTGCAGGAGGCTGGCTTCGCAGCATGGGCGCGCTTGATTTCGCAGGCGGTATCGTGGTGCATGTGAGCGCAGGCGTATCTGCTGTAGCCATAGCACTCGTGATAGGCGCGCGCAAGGGATTCGGGAAACATGTCATGGAGCCGCACAGCATACCCATGACAGCGCTGGGCGCAATACTCCTCTGGTTTGGCTGGTTCGGGTTTAACGCGGGAAGCGCAGTAGCGAGCGGCGGACTTGCCGTAAACGCATTCGCAGTTACTAACACAGGCGGGGCTGCCGCGGCTCTGACCTGGATGCTATTGAGCTGGTACCACAAAAAACCCAGTGTCCTTGGCACTGCAACAGGCGGCATAGTCGGCCTGGCGGCAGTTACTCCTGCCTCAGGTTTTGTCACCCCGCTTGCAGCGATAGTAATAGGCGCCGTCGCGGCGGTGTTAAGCTATTATGCCATGCTTTTCAGGATGAAGCGCAACATAGATGAATCGCTGGATGTCTGGGCATGCCACGGTATAGGCGGAGCCTGGGGTGCCATAGCCACAGGGATATTCGCGACCACGCTGGTAAATCCAGCAGGCGCAAATGGCATGCTCTATGGGAACAGCGGACTTCTTGTAACGCAGGTAATAGCAGTGGCAGTGACCTGGATATACGCTTTCGCAGTGACATTTATACTGGCGAAAGTAATAGAT
>JAHFCV010000110.1 GCA_023249275.1 Candidatus Methanoperedens sp. | reverse complement strand
GTGGCTGCCGATATTCAGGTACTCCGCACAGTATTTCGCAATACTGCACTACCTTTTCTCTTTGCACGGGAGCAGACCCATGCAGTGGGATTTTAACCCTTTGAACATGCATTGTTTTTTTTCTTTCCTCCAAATGTTCTGTTTGTTGTACTTTCTTTCTTGTGCTTCGAGGCACGCAACACAGATGAACGCAGATTTAATGAATCGGTAAGTATCGAAAAGGTTGTTATCTGCATCATCGCACCCGAAGCCGCAGCATGAGGGCGCGCGCTTGCAGGAGGGCGGGTCGGGGTAGGAGGGAAGGGGAGGCTCGAAGGGTAGCGGGGTGGGAATGAGGTGTTGTATCGGCTTGAACCTGCATCACATATTTTGACAGTCGGGCGCGCCGATATGAATCCGATGCAGCCTTTATATTACGGAAAACCGAACCGCAGATGAACACAGATGAACGCAGATTAAATGAATCGGTGAGCATGGAAAGGTTGTTATCTCCATCATCGCACCCGAAGCCGCAGCGCGAAGGCGCGCGCTTGCAGGAGGGCGGGGCGGGGTCGGAGGGATGGGGAGGCTCGGGGTGTAGAGGGACGGGAATGAGGGGGTTGCATCGGCTTGGCGCAGATATAATAATTGATGCCAAGATTGAGATGGATTTTTTATGGATGCTAAATGATCAAAAACAATTACTCCAACATGCATCACATATTTTAACTGTTCGGCGCGCCGATAGGAAACCAAGGCTGCCACTGTTTCTGAAAATTAACAAACCGCAGATGAACACAGATGAACGCAGATTTAATGAATCGGTAAGTATCGAAAAGGTGTTATCTGCCCCATCGCACCCGAAGCCGCAGCGGGAGGGCGCGCGCTTGCAGGAGGGGCGGGGCGGGGTCGGAGGGAAGGGGAGGCTCGGAGTGCAACGAAACAGTAATTAGGTATGGTATCGTCTTGGCAAATATACAATAATTTACCGATTAGAAGGACATATAAGAGAAAAGTGTGAAAAATATGGCAGATTGGATAACGACATCAAATTGGCTTTATCACGAGTATATATCTGAGCGACCTTGCTCTGGTGCGATGGATCGTGATGATAGACAAATTTGGTGGTATAAAATTGGAAGGGATGATGACATACAGGTTGGTGATAGTGTGTTAGTATATCAGACGGGATCTAACGATGAGGCTCGTAAAGAAGGGATACACATCGATGAGGAAATAAAATGTTGTTTTATAGGAAACTTTACAATTCAAGGAATAATTGAAAGGAATGGTCATCCCGAAAGAGTTTGTTGGAAAGAAACATATGATGGTTGGCTTGAAACCGTTGAACATCCATTCTTGTGGCCACCAAATGAATTCATCAGAAGAATAGATATAAATGATAATTTATTAGTAATAGCGGCAGGTTGGCCGGATTTAAGTCCAAAAAAGGTGGGACTCATTTTTAGATACAAAACTTGGATTAGACTTGAAGGAAATGAGGGTCTTGAATATTATAATAGTGTTATGCAGATAAGAAACCATAATTAATCATCGTTATCGGGTGCCAAATATTTTAGCCTTATGCTATAATTCTGAAAATGAATAAATATAGCAATATCCTTATTAATAAAGACTTAATATCTCAAGCGATTATGGCAAAAAAAATTACGAGACCTGCTTCTTTAGTAAAACAAGGAACCCTAACACTATATACAACATCATTAAAAGTTTCAGACCTCCTAATTCAAAATTTTTATAATATAGAGAGACTTGACCCTGAAAACGCAAGTGAAAAGGGTTATCAAAGATTGCTAAACAAGTCAAGAGCAAAAAAACTTGCAGACTATATCGTTGCGGGACAAGAAAAGAGAGATGCCTTTTTGCCAACTAGTATTTTCATGGCAACAGATAAAAACATTCCTTTTAATCCGTCCAATAATACCATTGAAATAGACATTAATGAAGTTGGACCTTTCAACGTAGTGGATGGACAGCATCGGGTTGAAGGATTAAAAATGGCAGCCGAGAAAGACCCGAGAGTTTTGGAATTTGAAGTTCCGGTTAACATTGCTATTAATCTTCCAGAAATTACTCAAATGTGCCACTTCCTTATTGTTAATACTACACAGAAAAGTGTTGATGAAGGACTTGCACAAAAAATCCGTGCAAGATTGACAAAATCACTGGGGATTGATGATATACCAAACTTACCAAAATGGATTTACAATTTAGTTCAAAAAGGAGATGATGAAAAGGCATTACAGTATATTGACTTTTTAAATATGGATAAAGAAAGTCCTTGGCTCAACAAAATTAGAATGGCAAACGATGATAATAGTGAAGGAAGTATCAATCAAAAAAGTTTTGTGAAAGCAATTAAGAAATATGTTTTAGTTGCAAACAATCCTATTATCAATACAGAGGCAGAAGACAGACAGCACAGAATATTTTTGAACTATTGGAAAGCTATCACCAACATTATAGGAACTGATGAGCCAACAGTGTTATTCAAATACAATGGAGTTGAGTTGTTCTGTAAATTTTGTGTTCCGTTCTTCAGTAAGATGGTTAATATGCCTGACTACAAAGTTTCAACAATGCAAACATTGTTGGAACACGTATTCGACAATGTTGAAGGCGATGCAGCAGGGGTTGGGCATACAGAATTTTGGGTAAAAGGTGGTACTGCAAGTGGGTTAAACACTACTGCATTACATAAAATCAATACTGAAATGGTGAAAGCGCTTCACAAATCATCAGATATTCAAAAAGAAAAAGAAATGGCAGTATGAAAGTTGAAGAACTAAGCCCTCTACCAAAAGACAAAGTGCATTTTAGGCATGCGTCTTTTAAATTCGTTCCTAAAGAAGCAGGTTGTTATGTTCTCACGACTTTTGACAATGATATTCTTTACATCGGATATTCAGTGAATTTAAATGACAGAATTAAGCAGCACCTTGACAATCCAGAAAAAACAAATCCGACTAAAGAAGGAAAAGCGATTTGGTTTTACTTCACAACTTATGACCCTCAGAATTTACCTAAACTTGAAAGGACTTGGATAAATCATTTTGTCGCAATGCACGGACGATTCCCAATAATGAACAAGGTAAATTCACCTGTAAGCTAACAGAAAATGAAATTTAAATTTATAGCGACCGATTTGATATTTCAAAAATATAAGGGTCAACATTAGGTTTAAGTATAATAGTGACCTTACAAAAAGTAAGAAGGTGAAGTTTTTACCGAACTTGTTGTTGGTTTCCTTCGCCTTCGACTTCACCTTTGGGATGCAAGGTACTCTTGACGTCAATGCATTCGTGCAAGGCTGGCACATACGTAGCCAAGCATACTCAGGATGCATGGTACTCTTGAAGTGCCTGCATTCCATGAGATATGTATATTTATGTGACATGAGATACAGGCAAGTTTTGCCTCAACTTCTCCAATTTTGTCAATATCCTAATGATTAATAACTCACAAGAACAATACAATAATCATGGCAAAATCAAAAGACAGGCATGTAATGGAAGCACTCGGCAAGACCCGTGTGGTCGTCGAGAGCGGAAAAGTTGTTGAAGTCGGGGAACCCCAGACAGAATACTGTCCCATATTCGACAAGGTTCGCGGAATAAAGAAATTCACCTCGAAAACTGCTAAAGAGAACATCGAATTCAGGATGAAGGATTTCGGGTTATTCACTGAAGACAGGGCTATCGAGATGGAAATCTTCGTTGGATTCGGCGCAAGCGAGACCTTCATGACAGGACTGCGCCGCGGGCTTATCGATACCTGCGTGACCGCATGCGACGGCGCAGGCACGGTGATTACCAGCAACCCGAAGCTGGCGCAGGGCATGGGCTCCCGTATTTCGGGGCTTGTTGAGACAACACCGATACCCAAACTCATCCGGCGCATAGAAGAAGTGGGGGGCATTGTCCTTGACCCCGAAACTGCTGCGCTTGACCAGGTTGCTGGCGTGAAAAAAGCCATCGGGCTTGGCTACAAGAAGATAGGCGTCTCTGTCACGAACGCAAAGGACATGCGGCAAATCAGGGAGCTTGAAAAGAAACACAAAGTGCAGGTAATCAGTTTCGGCGTTCATACCACCGGCATGCCTGAGAACGAGGCAAAAGAATTCATAGACCTTGTGGATATGACCACAGGATGTACCTCAAAATGGATTCGCGGCTGTATCGCAGGAAAAGCCATAGCGCAATTTGGCACTGCTATTCCAATATTCGCAATTACCCAGTGCGGCAAGGAACTGCTTTTTGAGCGGGCAAAAGAAGTAACAGACCCGATTCTTATAAACACAATGAAACTGCCTGTCCAGCCAGAAGAAAAGCAGCCAAGACCGCTAATTTAAACCAAACCGAAGACAAACCATCCACGCAGTTCTTATTCCCATCTTATCTCGGTTTTTAACCGCTCAACGAGTTTCTGCTTTATGGCAGAATTCCGGTTACCACCGCATACGCATCCTCTTACCCCGATAATATCAGGCATGATACGGTTTAAGGACGGTATGTCTTCAAATTTTATCGTGCCTGCGATGGCGGTTTTAAGCCCATGGCTTTTTGCGATATTAACAAACTCTATAAGTTCGTCCTCTGTTAAAAAATCAAATGTGGATTTCCCATCCTTGATTCCCGTATCCATCATCACCACATCCACGCCTGCTCTTGCGCAGATAGAAGGCAGTTCAAACGGCGAGATTGAATTTATCCTGTGGAAATCCGAATAACCTGATGCAACTACTTTTTTATTTATATCATAGCCTTTAACAGAACGGACAATATTCATTAACATGTCCAGAGCCTGTCCTTTTGTCTGGATATCGTACAGCCCCACCTTGATATATTCCGCCCCTGCGACTGCGGCGCCAAGTGCTGCCAGCGATGCAGTCCCAGGCTTATAATTGAAATCTCCTATGGTGGCGCTCACAGGTACCGAGCCTGCCGCTTTTCTTACGGCTTTTATCATCCAGGGAAAATTAGCGCCAAGTGACCCTTCTTTGGGATTTTTAACATCTATAATATCAGCGCCGCCGAGCCGGCAGAGATTTGCTTCTTCAACATTGATTGGGCTTACAAGTAATTTCATAACTATTAAACCAGATAACAATCCTTATACATTTATGTTTCGAATTGTTTTCGTACTGGACTTACTTAATGGTGACGCAGTCCATGCAATCAGGGGAGAAAGATCAAAGTACCAGCCTGTATCGGGCAGCAAGGTATGCGATTCATCAGCTCCGATGGATATAATATCGGCTTTATGTCCGAGAGAGGTTTATATAGCCGACCTTGACCGCTTGCAGCATATCGGGGATAATTTTGACCTGATTAAAAAAATATCTTCAAAGACTGAGACAATGGCTGATATAGGCGCGGAATATATGAAGGATATTGAACAGTGCCTTGAGATTGCGGATACTGTGATACTGGGTACCGAAACCGCATCGCTTGATTTGATAGAATGCGCATCCCAACGATTTCCCGGCAGGGTCAATGTGAGTATAGACATTAAAAACGGAAGGGTGCTGGCTAAAGACCGGAAAATGGAGATGGAGCCGGAAAAACTTGTAGAATTGTTAAATGAATATGACATTAAGGATATTATCATCCTGGAGTTGAATAAAGTCGGGACAGGGGCTGGAATTGATAGGGATTTTTTATGTAATATTGTTGGACTATCCGCCCATAACATCCTGCTTGGCGGTGGAATCAGGGATATGGATGATATCAATGCATTAAAGGAGAGAGGTGTTAGCGGCGCGCTTGTGGCAACGGCTGTGCATAATGGGAAGATTCCTGTGGAACTTATACGGCAAAGAAATTTTTAACCTGCTGAAATTTACAAATCAGGAATTTTAGCAGGGATAAAATTTGAAGATTGGAAAAATTGGTAGGATTTTTGGGCATGTTGCAACGCCAAAGGCCTATTAATACACATACAGATTCCCATACGGTCGATGCGACAACGGCACAAGCTTCGTGAACTTCCCGCTCATTACCTCATTAAAATCAAACCCGAAATACTCGCAATACTCCTTAAGGAAGCCGCCGATAAGCTTCGTATCCTCCTCATTCAATTCAAGGCAGCTCACTTCTTTCCCTAGATGATAAGGGTCAACCTCTCCGCGGATATACATCACACCGCCGTGCATGCCTGTTCCCACATAATCGCCAACAAGCGGACTCTTTTCGTTCATACCCAGCAGTATCATTATCCCGCCTGCCATGTATTCGCCGAAGAAGTCGCCTGCAGTGCCGCCTGTTATGATAACAGGTATCTGCTTCTTGTACTCCTTCATGTGGATTCCCACGCGGTAGCCGGCATCTCCTTTGATGTACAGTTTCCCGCCGCGCATGCCGTAGCCTATGATGTCGCCAACGTTGCCGTGGACGATTATCTCGCCTGCGTTCATGGTGTTGGCGATACCGTCCTGCGCGTTCGCATTGACGATTATCCTTGGTCCGTTCATGAAGGCGCCCAGGTCATTTCCAGGCGTGCCGTTGATGGTTATTTTTACATCCTCGTTCAATCCGTCGCCGATATACCTCTGCCCACCGATATTATCAAGTTCGAATTCTTTTTCACCCGCTGCTACTGCATCGCGGATCATCTTGTTCAAAGGTCTGTAATGCATGCCTTTTGCGTCTATTTTCATAAAGCGTCACATCCTTTTGTGCTATATTCCGCACTGTTTAGCATTTCGAATATTAACCGCAGATGAACGCAGATGAACGCAGATACGTAATTGACCCAGTTACTATGGACCAGAGATTGCACGGAAACGCATGTATCCGTGAAAATCCGTTCAATCCGTGTCATCCGTGTTCGCTGTAGTGCTTTTTCATAAGAATAATTCATAGAATCACTGTCCTATTCCTGCATGTTTAATTCCAAGGATGTCAAGAGCTTCTTGATTCAGCCCTACGCCGCGCAACCTTTCACGGCTGCCCCGCAGCGACTCGATTGCATTTATTCCGAGTGAGCCCAGCACTTCCTGTATCTCATGACCCCATGCCGTGAGGAGATTACACAAATGATCTGCCGCTACCTCAGGATTCAGCCTGCGCACAAGTTCTGGCTTTTGCGTGGCTATTCCCCATGCGCAGTTGCCTGTATAGCACTTCTGGCAGACGCGGCAGCCCATTGCAATGAGCGAGGCTGTACCTATGACACAGGCATCAGCCCCGAGCGCGATAGCCTTAACGACATCTGCGCTCTGCCTGATGCTGCCTCCAACAAGGATGGATGCGCGGTTGCGTATGCCTTCCTGCCTCAGCCTCTCATCCACGGCTGCAAGCGCAAGTTCGATTGGAATCCCTACATGGTCTCTTATGACCATCGGGGCTGCTCCTGTCCCTCCGCGGAACCCATCTATCATCACAATATCAGCCCCGGCGCGCACGATGCCGCTTGCAATGGCAGCGACGTTGTGCACTGCTGCTATCTTCACTGACACGGGTTTCTTGTAATCAGTGGCTTCCTTTATTGCGTAAATCAGTTGCGACAGGTCTTCTATGGAATAAATATCATGATGCGGCGCCGGGGATAATGCATCTGTGCCAACTGGTATCATGCGCGTCTTTGAGATATCCTCGCCTACCTTCTCGCCTGGCAGGTGCCCGCCTATACCGGGTTTTGCGCCCTGTCCAATTTTTATTTCCACAAGCGCGCTGTTGTTCAGGTACTTGCTCGTCACGCCAAATCTGCCTGACGCTACCTGCACGATAATCCTGTCTGTATAGCTCGCAAGGTCTTCATGAAGCCCGCCTTCGCCAGTGTTCATCAGGGTGCCCATGCGCCTTGCAGCCATGGCTAAGGCTTTGTGTGCGTTCAGGCTTATTGCGCCGTATGACATCGCCGCGAATACGATGGGTATATCCAGCTTCACCTGGGGCGCAAGCTCGGTCTTCAGGCTGATATTATCGTTCTTTCCTTCGAAATCCAGGCAATCTGGTTTGGCTCCAAGGTATGTGCGAAGCTCCATTGGCTCACGCAGCGGATCAATAGAGGGATTTGTCACCTGGCAGGCGTCAATCAGCATGTGGTCCCAGTATATGGGATAAGGCTTGGGGTTGCCCATGCCGGTAAGTATAATGCCGCCGCTCTCTGCCTGCTTCAGGATATTCTTCCTTATCTCAGGCGTCCAGTTATAACCGTCCTTGTAATCAAGCGGGTTC
>JAHFCV010000215.1 GCA_023249275.1 Candidatus Methanoperedens sp. | reverse complement strand
AAGATAATAGATGGTGGTGATAACGGGGCTGATTATTGTGAGGCTATTGGCAATGTAATGGTTGGTGCTGCTATAACAAATATGCACACTGTCACAGGCACGTCTAACCTAAACACTTCCAACCTCAGCTATATTGTGCGGTCTCCCGAGTCAGGAGCAGGCGCGACTATTGAAAAGAAAATAGGTGCTGATGGGACGCTTTATGGCGAAACGGGTTATGATACCATTACAAATGAAAACTTATGGCCTTGGCCGTATGAGAACAAAATTAAGGAAGTATTAAGTGAGCAAAATGACCCGCCTGCGAATGTTTATCCTGCAACAAATGATGTAAAAAGAGGCTTCTGCGCAGACGGCAATGGTTTGTATGGTGGCCCGGTTACCCTCACAAGTTACATCTGGGAATACCTGGGAAATTCATGCCCTGCGGATATTTGTAATTACAGCTTAGCATCAGATACATCGCCTCCAGTAAGAAGCAACCTCCAGCCATCAGGGAATCTGTCTTCAAATACTACCTCAACGAATTTAAGTCTAACATCAAATGAAAATGCAATATGCAGGTATTCAACTACAGCAAGCACAAACTACAGCTTAATGAATAACACATTTTCAACAACAGGTTCAACATCGCATTCAACAACCGTTTCGGGCCTGACAAACGGCAGCTCTTATACTTATTATGTCAGATGCAATGATTCATACGGAAATTTTAATACGAACGACTCGGTAATTTCTTTTTCTATAAATTCTGTAAATACTCCCCCATTTATACAAAACAGAACAATCTCTCCAATGATAGCATATACTAACAGCACATTGAACTGCTCGGCAAACTACGGAGACTCGGAGTCGAACACAGGAACTGTTACAATATACTGGTATAACGGCTCAAGCCTCTATGGTTATATAGTCCTTACAAATATTGCAGCGGGTCAAACGGTCTCAAACTCCACACCAGCAAGCATACAAGTAAAAGGAGAAACATGGAACTGCACTATAAATGCGACAGACTCCCAAGGTCTTGCAGGACCCATGAATTCGACAACAAGGATAGTTTCAAATGTGCTTCCAGAGATAACATCTGCGGTTGTAATGAATGCAACCTCTGCCACGATACTTACGAGACAAATAAACTGCTCTTTCAATCATACAGATGCAGACATGGAAACCTTAACTGACAAATTTAGATGGTATAAGAATAATGTTTTCACAGGAAATACCACTGCGTACATAACAAATAAAAGTTTTTCAGCAGGTGATGTACTAATCTGTGAGGGGTGGCTCTCAGACATGAGTTCCTCTAATTCCAGCATTCTCAATTCATCAAATTTCTTCATTTCCTGCACCGATAATGACGGTGATAATTATAACCAAAGTGCAGATGGATGTGGGATAGCTGACTGCAATGACTCTGATTCAGGAATTAACCCCGCTACTATGGAAATATGTGGCAACGGGATAGATGAGGATTGCGACGGAAGTGATACGGCATGCTCAACCTCTCCGTCAGGCGGTTCAGGAGGCGGTGGAGGCGGGAACTCCTTAGTCACTTATCAAGCAGGCGAATTGCTAAAAATAAACAAGGCGCTAAAAAAGGGGGAAAGAATAAACTTCTCTATTTCAGGAATAAATCACTCTCTTGAAATAAAAAATATCCTTTCTGATTCTGCCTTGATGCTAATAACGTCAAATCCGTTTAGCTTTGCACTCAGAGCAGGTGAATCAATAAAGACAAACCTAAGTTCTTTTGTTTTCTATAATATTCTCGTAACCCTTAGTGAGATAGCGAATTCAATGGCAAATGTTACGCTGCAATCGATGCATGAAACAATCATATCTACTGAAAACAAAACCAATCTGACGCAAGAAGAAAATTCTACCATAGAAAAAACATCAGCACCGGGATCGGAGAAAAAACAAGAAAACGAGGAAAATGGAAATAAAAACTTTGCTCCAATATATTATGTCATTATTTTGGCATCTATCCTTGCTTTAGCGGCACTGTGGTACGCTGCAATAAAATTCAGGCAGTTTATAGTCATGCCCAGGACTCTTCTCCTTTTCTGTTAAACCCGATATGCCTCAAGAATTGCTTCCTGCAATTCATCCTTCAAGCTCTCATCAAGAAGCATGGTCGTAGGATACCACTTGCCATCTTTTCCCTGAGCCTGAGGCATTGTGATGAACAAACCATTCTTGCCTTCAACAATCCTCACTCCCTT
>JAHFCV010000109.1:1444-8214 GCA_023249275.1 Candidatus Methanoperedens sp. | reverse complement strand
TTATTGAAAACAATGTAATACTTGACAAAACAATGTTCTATCCTGAAGGCGGCGGACAGCCTGCTGACCACGGGACGCTTTCGGTCAATGATTATGTTGCAAACGTAGTGGACGCACAGAATATCAATGGAGTCATAGTCCATGAGACCGATTCTGATTTCGGGTTTAAGAAAGGCGATGTCGTAAAAGGGAAAATCGACTGGGAGCGCCGCCTTGCGCATATGAGGCACCATACAGCCACGCATATCGTGAACGAGTCTGCCAAAACCGTTCTTGGAAAACATATCTGGCAGACCGGCGCGCAGAAGTCCACGGACAGGGCGAGGCTTGACCTCACGCATTATAAACGGATTACTGATGATGAGTTCAGGGAAATTGAACTGCTTGCCAACAGGGCTGTGATGAAAAACGAGCCGGTTTTTATTGACTGGATGGACAGGGTGGAGGCTGAAAAGCAATACGGGTTTGTGCTGTACCAGGGCGGCGTGCCTCCAGGAAAGGAGATACGCATCCTGCGCGTGGGTAATGATGTGGAAGCATGCGGCGGGACGCATGTTTCTAATACGGGGCTTATCGGACCTATCAAGCTAATCAAGACCGAGAGGATACAGGACGGCGTGGAGCGCATCGAGTTCTCGGCTGGCGAGGCGGCTGTGAAGCGGATGCAGGAGAGGGACGAATTGCTAAATAGTGCCTCAGAGGCGCTTCGTGTTTCTCCAGACCAGCTTCCTGATACCGTGAATAGGTTCTTTGATGAATGGAAGGACTTTAAGAAAGAGAACGAGCGCCTGAAGGCTGAGCTGGCTGAGGCAAGGGTGAAGGCGATGATGGGCGACGCTCTGGAAATAAACGGCTTGAAGGTGCTATCAAAGAAAATCCCTCATGCAGATGTGGAGGAGCTTATCAAGGCAGCCACCGAATTCAGCAAGAACGATGATGTTGTGGCGATTCTTGCAAGCGACCTCGGAGGTGTGAAGCTTGTGGTTGCGGCAGGCGAGCGCGCCCAGAAGATGGGTGTGAATTCGGGTGTCATCGTGCGCGAGATGTCAAAGCTCGTGGGCGGGGGCGGCGGCGGGAAGCCGGGGATAGCGCAGGGCGGGGGGACGGATGCCACGAGGATTGAGGAGGCGCTCGCGAAGGGTGTGGAGATGGTGAGGGAGAAGGTTGGATAGTCTTAAACCTCGTCCCTTAATCCGCGAGTCCGTATCTGGTTAAATCAAAGCTGTATTCCTTACGTTCTCCATTAATCATTGCAGCCACATTTAACATGGGACTGTCACTTTTATGGAGTACAGGATAGCACATGGCAACGTTTCGATTCGTATTTGCCTCCAGTTTGAATTCCATTCCTGACTGCCGCACGCATAAATCACTTAATCCAACCTCTCTATCATATCTATTCCCGAGCTGTTTTCCACTTTTAGAGACTACTTCCTCTTTAAGTATTTTAAAATCAAAGCTCTTAAGATTGTTATTCTTAACTTCCAGATTAACTGATGAACAGGGTTTTGTTTCGGCTGATTTAATACAATCCTGAAGAGTTTTGACTTCAGTGACCTGAACCTGATAGGGAACAACAGGGATTTCAGCGGCAGGAGGTTGTCCTGAAGGAGTTTGCACGACAGGGTTTTGCTCGGCAGGGGTTGGTTGGGTTATTTCCGATACTTTTGTTTCCTGAGTGCCGGCACATCCCGAAAAGAGAACTGCCAGTCCGATAACTGTTATAAGTATAACATTTTTAAATTTCACCATAACACCACGGAAAGTCAAATTACTTGCTATGAGATAAAACTGTCGATTGTCGATTGACGCGCATCATCTCTCGCACAGGCAGATGAATGCAGCCAGTATAACTCACCGCCATGATGCAGAGGACGCAACGATAAATAACAATCAGCTCAAAACGAACCTTCCAGGGTTCGTACCAGTTCATATCAGTTCGCTGCTCAATTTTTCCAGATACCTTCCCAATGCCCGCTCTCCCATGAACCCGTTTTTCCTGGCAAGTTTCAGAAGCGCCGAATAAATCCCGCTGCTGTACTGAGCCGCCTTCTTTTCTTTGAATACAAGCTCATGCGGCAGTATTTTCCTTGCAGAAAGGCGAAGGATATATTTTCGCACACTGTTATGCACTTTAAGTTCAGGTGCAATCCGAAGCGCAAGTTCCACGACCTCGCTGTCAAGATAAGGAACGCGAAGCTCAACAGCATTTACCATCGTTACGGCATCGTCACGCTCAAGGTTATTCCCTGCGATGTTGTCAAGGTCTTTCTTAAGCGCAAGTTCAAGTTCGGCAGGGTTCATTGATTCGTACCGTTTGTATCCCGCAAACAGCTCATCTGCGCCCTGACCTGAGAGCATCACGCGAATCCCATCGTTGTGGGCATCTGTTGATGCAAAAAAGAGGGGCATGGCAATGCTTACTTTTAAGGGGTCGCTTGACTCGATTGCTCTTATCACATCAGGTAAAGCAGACTCCACTTCGCCTATTGAAAGTTCATGCAGGTGCAGTTTATCCGAAAGCCCCAGAAGCTGCGCCGCTTTTTTTGTCTGCATTATATCATGGGAGCCTTCCATGCCTACCGAATACAACTCCGCTTCAGGGCAAAGCGCGGCAATTATGGAGCTGTCAAGACCGCCTGAGAAAGCAAGCGCGCATGGCATATAGCGCCGCTTTTTTACAGCGCGCCCCAATGCTTCATATAGCGCTTTTGATGCTGTGTTTTCATCTGTTATCGGCTCACCAGCAGCGAACCCAGCCACTTTTTGTTCAGTTATCTTTCCGGCGCTGTAAGTGAGCATGTGCCCGGGCTTTAGGGTATGAATCTCATTTATTCCAATGGCAGACAATGCTTTTTTCTCGGATGCAAAAGCGAAGCCTGCGCCTGTGCCGTAGTAAAGCGGTTTTACACCAACGGGATCGCGTGCAAGGTGCAGTTTTTCGCCATCGGCGCAGGCGAATGCATAATCGCCATCCAGTTCTGGAATTGCAGCTTCCATACCTTTTGCGCCAATCAGAGTAAAAAGCGCCTCACTGTCCGAATCTGTTGCGATGTGAAGCCTTTGTGCTATTTCCCTGAAATTGTAGATTTCCCCATTGTAGGTGAGCGCGCCGCCGTCTGTGAGCGGCTGGGGTGCATCGCCTGTGATATTAAGCAGG
The DNA here is from genome assembly GCA_023249275.1 of Candidatus Methanoperedens sp. Classification (GTDB taxonomy): domain Archaea; phylum Halobacteriota; class Methanosarcinia; order Methanosarcinales; family Methanoperedenaceae; genus Methanoperedens. The sequence goes on along the minus strand of JAHFCV010000109.1, from coordinate 5,054 downwards.
ACATTGCCGAGAGTGATATCGCCGTTGGAGTACACGCCGGAGCCGTCGGGTCCCCTGTGCTTGATGGCTTCAAGCATCTTTTTGACTAATGCCTTGGAGTTTTTCCCTGCCACGCCTGCTATGCCGCACATGATGGTTCTGATTACTGTAAGGTTTAAAAAGGGTTCTGCTAAGTAAAGTCAGTTCAGGTTTTTTATTATAGCAAGCGGTATGCTTCTCTTCTATGACGGATGTAATAAATGATTACAATTTTTGCTTCGTTATCCACCTGATAAATAACCCTGTAATCTCCGACTCGAATTCGATAAAGCCGTTCAGTGCCTCGAAGTTTACAATATTGGAACGGAAATGGATTAGCAGCAAGAGATTCGATAGTTTTGACTATTCGGGGAATATATTGTTTGTCGATGTTGCGTAAGTCCCGCTCCGCCGACCGCTTCCATTGAATTTCAAAGGAGACCATCTTTTCTCAATTTTTCTTTGAGTTCCCCAAAAGTTATCGTAGGCTCATCTCGACGCTCGGCTACAATCGCAATGTCATGCAAGTCTTCCAGAAGCTCCTCATATTTTTCTATTGGAAGGATTGCAGCGGTCTTTTTGCCTTTTTCGTTTACTATATATTGTTCTTTGAACTTTTGCATGTTGTATCCTCTTAATATCTAATTTGTCCTAATGGTTTTGGATTTGAAATCGAGCTAAGAAAATAATTCATGAATCCTTGTTTCATTTAATTCTTTCTCCGTCAAATTATTTATATTAAATGAACTTCTAGTAACTTCTTCTTTACTTAATAGGAAAATCCTTGAATTATCTAAAAAAATATTATTATTCTCACCTACTAAACTAACTAGTGCAAGAATATGGTAAAACGAAGGTAAATTTTGAATTCTAAAGTTATCGATTGTACTTGTTTTAACTTGGATTGATTTAAAAACCAGTCCTTTTATCGCAATTAAATCATTTCCTGAATCTTTAATTGGTGGCGCTGCTTGCACATTATATTGCAATAACCTTAACTGAACCAATAATTCTCCAAGAGTGCCTATTTTTATAGATTTCGATATTGGATTTGCCATATTTTTCACATTTATTTACTGGGCTTTAATGACCGAATTTATAAGTTCCACGGTCTGTGCAAATATTGCGCCATGTTCTATCAGAGACCTCATTAAAGTGCCTTCCTCTGACTTGACAAATACGCTTCCAGCAACAATCCCGACTTAAGGCACCAGTTGGAACTGATCCACTCTTTATATCAGATAGAATCTTAAATTCTGATTCATCGCAATAGCACATACTATTCCTCCTTCATTAATCTAAGATAGTTTTATTTTTATAGATAAACTTATCTATACTTTTCAATATTAGTCTTTTGAATAAACATCTATGCAACACAACACCCATGAATCTCCGTGAACTCATCCCCATCCTCGAATCCATCGCCCCCCCTGAACTATCCGAAGATTTCGACACAGGCAGAATCGGACTCGTTCTCGACCGCGCCGCAGACATCCGGAAAATCGCTGTGGCGCTTGACCCCACCGACTATGTACTCAAAGAAGCGGCACGCCTCGGCGCAAACCTGCTCATCACGCATCATACGCTGATATTCGACCCTGTTAATCTAATCTCAAAAAGATTATCAGATACGTTAAAGCTCGCTATTGATAACGATATTTCCATCTACACCATGCACACCAATTACGACAAGGCAGACGGCGGCGTGAACGATGTGCTTGCGGAATTACTGGGATTGAAGAACCTCATACCGCTTGCACTTGGAAGGATTGGTGAAATAAAACCGATGACAGCGCCGGAATTTGCCTCGTTCATAGCAAAAAAGCTGGATACGCATGTGCAATACACTGGAGAAGGTGAGATAAGAAAAGTCATGGTCATAGGCGGCAGCGGTTTCCGCAGGGAATATATCGACATCGCCCTCGAACACGGCGCTGATGCGCTTGTATCAGGAGAGTTGCGCCACGATGCGGTACGGTATGCCGGGGGACTGTGCCTTTTTGACGCTACCCATTATGCAACAGAAGCGCCAGCCATGAAACGATTGTGCGAGCGGCTTCCGATAGAGTCGGTTTTTATTGAGGATAAACCAGTGGTGAGGATACTTTAATTGGGCTAAACAACGAACTCACTGCGAACTAAAACGAACTTTAACAGAGTTCGTACCGAGTTCGTATTAGTTCGTTGTCAATTTACAGCGCAAATCACAGTTTCTTCGTCATGTACGGACCTTCGCGCTCATATCCGAACTTCCTGTAATAATCCCTAACACCGACGCCGCTTGTTACTGCAATCTTCTTATATCCAGCCGTGCTTGCAGTCTCTTCCGCCTGCGCCAGAAGCTCCTCGCCATACCCGCGATGCTGCCATTGCGCCTCGCCCGCGCTAAAACCAGGCGGAACCATCGAGCCGTAAACATGCAATTCCCGCACCAGCGCAGCGCCGGTAAGCTCGCGCCGATGGGGCGCAGAGGGGAAACGCAGCCTTAAAAACCCGATTAATATATCCTTCTCTTTATCCTCAAATGAAATGAAATGTTCTTTTCCTCCGCATGCCATATATTCTTCCCTGGTCAGTTCGATGTTCTCAGGCTCAATTTTCTCAAGCATCCTGTGCCCCACTTCGCGGCACCTGATGCAGTTGCACTTCCCCCCCATCTCATGAAGCCTTTCCTTTGACAGTTGCCTGATATTGCTTTTCCTGATACCCGCAAGCACCTGGTAGGCGGGGATGTCGCGCTGGATTCTCTGCAAACGAACCCATTTTGGAAGAATTGATTTGATTCTTGCGAGCAATTCCACCGCGTCCAGCACTTCAAGAGGCGCATAGTTCCCGAGTTCCCACATCCCGTGAAGCCTCGTTCCTTCAGTCACCAGTGTCGGGTATATCTTGAGATAATCAGGCATGAAGCGCTCATCCTCGAACAGTCTCCTGAACATGCGAAAATCCGATTCCACTGATGAGCCCGGAAGCCCCGGCATCATGTGAAATCCCACTTTCAGCCCGCTGTCCCGAAGCCTCATGTTTGCAGCCGCGCTCTCTGCCACCGTATGCCCGCGCTGTATGCCTGCGAGGATAAAATCATACGTGCTCTGGACTCCGATTTCCACCTTTGTCGCGCCTGACCCGAGGATAGCATCAATATGCTCTATTCCTGTCCAGTCAGGTCTTGTCTCAATCGTGATTCCCACGTTCCTGATGCGTGAGTTCTCGTTGGCAGACTGGACTTCCTCGATTGAGAAATGTTTCCTCTCCCCCCGCCAGCCAGTGCCGTAAAAATCATTCATAGCCTCGATAGCGCGCTTCACGAACCATTCCTGGTAGCACAGCATGCGGGATGTAAATGTTCCCCCCATCACGATAAGTTCTGCTTTTTCAAGCGAGTGCCCTATCTGTGAAAGCTGCTTCAGGCGGGAGGATACCTGGAGATAAGGGTCAAAGTTGTTCTCGAAGGCTCTTCTTGCAGCAGGTTCCGCCCCCATGTAACTCTGCGGTGAGTGGAATTTCGAGTCAATACCTCCGGGGCAGGGGATGCATAATCCATGGGGGCAGGGAGCAGGCGAGGTCATGGCGGCTATCACAGCCACGCCTG
>JAHFCV010000109.1:0-1434 GCA_023249275.1 Candidatus Methanoperedens sp. | reverse complement strand
TTTAACTGGAGGAGTTCAAGAACCTGCTCTTTTTCATCTTCGTCCCTTGCAGCGGCAAGTATCTGGGAATTGCCAAGGAGGGATGAAAGTTTGTGGCGTATGCTGGCAGCTTTTTTCGCTGCGTTCAATCCTTTTTCATCTGTTATTTCTTTTCGGAGAAGCTGTTCTATAATCTCCCTGGCTGCTGACTCAATTGCATTCATTCTGTTCTTGTATTGGATTGGCAAATAATTAAAGTTGGGAATCAAAAAAAGGCATTTCTGCGGTTATTATATCTTCTTCACAAGGTCAAACAGCGCCGCCTTCGGGTCTTTCGCCTTGATAACACCTGAAGCAAGAAGCACCCCCACTGCGCCCAGTTCAATTGCCGCCGCAACATCATCTCCCGTGGAAATGCCTGCGCCGCAGAGGACTTTAACATGAGGATTAATAGTTTTTACAGCCTTGACCGAGCCGCTGACTATTTCGGGGTTGGCTTTTGAAACAGGATTCCCCGAACCAATAAGCTCCGGAGGTTCGATGGCAACATAATCAGGAGATAGCGCCGCAGCAGCCGAGGTAACGGCAATATTATTTGTGCAAACAATAGTCGCCAATCCGGCTTTTTTTGCAGATAAAAGTGCAGAATCTATGTCGGCTAACAGGAGGCGGCGTTCCGAGTGATTAATAAGAGTTCCGGTAGCTCCTGCCGACTTAACGCAGTCAGCAGTAATATGACCGGTATAACTTCCCGCGCCGGCAGCATCAATATGCTGGGCGAAAACAGGGATTTTTACAGAACCCGCTACCCTGTATATGTCAGGTATCTGCGGGCACGCAACGATTTTGACGCCGGAATCTTTACTCACTTCCTCGCAATATTTCGCCATAACGACAGCTTTTTCGCCCATGCTCTCGGCATATGTTTTAAAATTCAAAACTATCAGCGGTTTTTTATCCATATGAAGCCGGGAAATTTTAAGCTGTATAGACTTCTTCGTGAGGATGTACCACTATGCCGGTTGGGGTTATATCATAGGGATGAATGTTCCTGCTGTGATCCGAGCCTCTCATCTTAAATATCTCAATACTGCGTACCCTGACGCTGTTCGTCCGTTTATAGTACATCAATATGGTACCTTCAGTAACGAACACTTCCACCCCGAACCTGCTGGGATTGCTCTCGTCAAGTATTTCACAGGTCATTAATGATGTCAATCCAAGTATTTCGAGTGTTGTGCTGAGTTTTAGAAGCTCAACCCTTATCTTTGCCGGGTCCTGTAAATAAAAACCAATGGATGTACTTCCATCCACCACTGCTCGTTTGGCATCGATATCATCCTGTATCGCTATAATCTGGTCCATCATGGAACGCATATCGAACGGTCTGACATCCACATATTTTTCGTGCGAAGGTATGCCGATTTTAGTGGAACACGCATCTACTATCGCAAG
>JAHFCV010000214.1 GCA_023249275.1 Candidatus Methanoperedens sp. | reverse complement strand
AAAACTCCCCCTCCCCGATTTTGAGATTAATATTACTCAAAACAACGTTGGAGCCGAATGCTTTTGAGAGGTTTTCAATAGAGATTATATCGATTTCTCCTGCTTTTGTCTAAATAAACACATTCAGGCTTTATATTTTTCTCTTAATAATGTCATAGGTTAAGGTGAATTGGTTTTATTATTTTCGTGGTTCATTAAGAAAAAGATAAAAGCGGGCAGGTATATTCAATATCATAACCCAATCATGCACACAACTGAAATACCCATTGGATATGACGTTCTTGCTGCGAATTCGGAGCTTGCCAGAAGCAACCGCCATAAGCTTGAAAAACATGGAGTAACAGCGTTTAATATTATGGGCGCAATAGGCTCAGGCAAGACCTTATTGATAGAAAAAACCATTGAGCGGCTCGGGAAACGCCACAGGATTGGCGCAATAGCCGGGGATGTTGTGGCGCGTATAGATGCAGCCAGGTTTGAAAAACACAAAATCCCCACTATAGGGTTAAACACGGGGAAAGAGTGCCACCTGGATGCACATCTTGTGGAGCACGGGCTTGAAAAACTCCCTCTTGATTCCCTCGATATTTTATTCATAGAAAATGTAGGGAATCTCATCTGCCCTGCTGATTATGAACTTGGCGAACATAAACGTGTAGTGGTCGTGAGTGTCAGCGAAGGGGACGATATAGTGGAGAAACATCCTGTGATTTTCAGTACGGCAGACCTTATTATCGTGAATAAAATCGACATCGCAGATGCTGTAAATGCAGATGCGGATAAAATGGTAAGGGATGCGCGTTTAATAAACCCGCGCATAGATGTCCTGAAGATGAGCCTTAAAACCGGGGATGGTTTTGATGAGTGGATGGATTTTTTGAACAGGAGTATCAAGAAAAATTCCTCATTGTAAAGAAATCTATACCTGTGGTAAAAATAGCTTTAAACCGTTAATTACTTAAATTTACACTGTATGTAAAGTTATAACTATGATAGAACTGGACAACCTTGATGTCAAGATATTAACTCATCTGCAAGGCAACAGCAGGAAATCATTCCAGGAAATTGCCAGGAACTGTCTTACAAGCGTTCCCACAGTCAAAAGTCGTGTGGACAGGCTGCTTGAACTCGGGGTTATCAGTAAATTCACCATAGATATCGATAACAGTAAACTGGGCATAACCGAAGCGATACTTCTTGTAAATGCGAAGCCTGGCGCTGTCAGCAGGATAACTGAAGAACTAAAGGGGCTGGAAGAGGTAAAGGAATTGTATGTAACCTCAGATTCCGATGCAGCCATAGTATCAAGGGTAGCAGGGGATATGCAGCGCATTCTTGCAATACAGGACAGGATAAATCTCACGGATGTGAACAACATCCGCATTATATCAGTAAAAAATGCATTCAGAAAGGACTCAACTATCCCGCTTGCCTCATCCAGTATAACCTTGACCTGTGCTTATTGCGACAGGAAAGTTGCAGGGGAAGCAGTAAGGAAAAAAATAGATGAGAGGGACTATTTCTTTTGCTGCACCACATGCCAGGGTGAGTTTGAGAGGAAATACACTAAACTGCTCGCTAAGGCTTGATGAAAGGATAATTATTGTATGACAAAAAAAGAGAACAATCCCTACATAACTCTTATTTGCAGCCACTGCGAGTTCTTCAAGGAAGATGATATCGAACTCGAATGTGCAGCATTCAAGATCTTAAAAAGCATGCTCCAGAAAGGCATAATCACTCAGGAAGAAATAAAAGATGCCTTCAAATGAGTTTTATCCGGTACTTGCGCCTGGTCATACGCTGCGAAAGCTTGAGGCACCTTTTGTTTATAATATAAATGATGACCAGTTATATGAACTGGATGATGAGGCATTTGAATTCCTGAAAAAATGCGATGGAAAAACTCCTTTTTCAATTTCTGTTCCGGGTGAGGACAGCGATAAAGAATCTGTTGAATACATGCTGGATGAAGGAATAATACTGATGCAGGATTCCGCACTTCCGAGAAAAATAAAAGTTGAGCAATCACCAATACCTTCCCTGCGCTATCTTCTAATGAATATAACGAATAAGTGCAATCTTGCATGCAGACACTGCTATCTTGGAAGCTCAGGAAATATTGACATTGAAGTTCACCAGTTCGAGAAGGCGGTTTCACAGTTTGAAAGCATGGGCGGCTTGAAGCTCATGATCTCCGGAGGGGAGCCACTTATGCATTCTGGATTCTGG
>JAHFCV010000213.1 GCA_023249275.1 Candidatus Methanoperedens sp. | reverse complement strand
AATATCAGTTATGCAATGCGGGAACTGGAAGAACAAGGGCTGATTCAGTGTCTCACTCCGGAAAAGCATACGTGGAAGAAGTATATTCCGACAGAAAAGGGTACTAAAGTATTTGAAAAACTCAAGAAAAAACATCTAATTAATTAAACTGGCTATATATTACCACCCCTTTATGTCATGGTTCGAAGTGGATATTTTCAACAGGTGCGTTGAGGTTGACCTGCATGATTATTCCCACATGACCGCTATGCAGGCTGCGCGCGAGAAAATAAAAGAGGCGTATGAGCATGGTTTCAGGCACATAAGGCTGATTCACGGCTCGACAAATATCCAAGATAAAAAAGACGGCGGCGGCAGCATCAAATTCGCATTGCGTTCCATGTTAAAGAGCGGGGAACTGAATAAATGGGTGGAGGAGAATGGGTCAAAGAACCACAGGCTGAGGGATGAATCCATAACACTTGCGCTTCGAAAAAATCCAAAGCCAGCGGCTGGGGGGTGGAAAGAGATGCCCATGGATGAATATTGAAGGCAATGAAGTAATAATGAGACTTTTTAATTTATTTTGGGTAAGCGAATCCAGATAAGGATAATCGACCACAGAGTCTGCTATGAACTGCGGTTCATAGATGAACATGAAAAAGCATCGGTAACGGACTTTTTCATACCAGGACACAGAGAGTTGCCACTTTTCTCCGTGTCCTCTGTGCTCTCCGTGGTTTTTCAAACCAGAAAATAATAAAGAGTTTCGTAATAATACATTGGTCATCTGTTAAGGAGTTTGACTGGCTCGATATATATCGTTTTCCAAAGAACCAATGATTTTTTATGGTTAACCAATTTAGTTTAAATAGAACACAGATGACACGGATTAAACGGATTTTCACGGATTTATATTCTCGTATCCGCGCGCATCCGTGTCATCCGTGAAATCCGTGTTCTATCACAATATTACTCTTAACCGATGACACATGCGTAATAATATCAAGAGGCTTTTTATCTCCAAACCGCATCTTAAGCCCGATGATATTCGAAAAAGTCCCAACAGTCCCAACAGCAGATGAACTCCTTGACAAATCCTTCCGCCGCGCCACAAGAGCCAAGCGCGGGAAGCAAATCCTTGACCGCGATTCCAAACTGAAAGCCGAGGAATCCATGCTGCTGACTGCTGCAAACATACTCACCGATAATCTTGTGAGCATAGTCAGGAAATTCCCAAGCTTTGACCAGATGCCTCCGTTTTATCTTGAGCTTGCAGAAATTATTGTAGGCGTGGAAGAAATGAAAATGAACCTTGCATCCGTCCAGTGGGCGGGGGGCAAAATTCACGAGCTGGCAAGGACGTACGTGGGCATGATGCGCAATGCTGATGATGCAAAGGTGGTGCGCAAGCAGGCGTTTGGCAGGATATCTTCAATTGTTGAGAGTATAGACGGCAACCTGCGTTTCCTGAACGATGCCCGGAACAAGCTTAGAAAGCTGCCTGCAATAGATGATTCTCCAACACTTGTGATTGCAGGTTACCCGAATGTTGGCAAATCCAGCTTCGTGGCGCTTGTTAGCAGCGCGAAGCCCGAAATTGCCCCATATCCTTTTACCACGAAAGGGCTTGCAGTGGGGCATTTCACAAGGAACGGGATACGGTACCAGGTCATCGATACGCCGGGGCTGCTTGACAGACCGCTTGAGGAAAGGAATGAGATTGAGCTTCAGGCAATTTCGGCGCTGAAGCATGTGGGTAAAGTCATTCTTTATATCATCGACCCGTCAGAGACCTGTGGCTATACTCTGGAAAAACAGATGCATCTCCTTCTGGAAATAAAAAAAGAGTTTGCCGTGCCGATACTGGTTGTGGCGAACAAGACGGATATATCAAAACCAACAAAGGACGCTGATATGAGCATGTCCACGCTTACGGGAGAGGGTGTGGAGGCTGTGCTTGAGCGGCTTTTCAAGATGGTCACGGATGTTGAAGCTGGCAAATTGAACTAGTTTTTACGACCTTTGCTTCTGGCATGAAAAAGAGTGAAAAACGCTAAGCAGAACACAGATGATATGGATTCTCCTGATGCCCACGGATTTTTTATCTGTGCCAATTCGTGTTCTAGTGTATCAATTCTAAATTAATATTACAATGACTCAATTCTTCCAGGCATCTCATCCATTTTGTATTTCCACTTGAAAATCACAGGCATTTTGTTGATATCATCAAGATATTGACATATGCGTTCAACCAACTC
>JAHFCV010000108.1 GCA_023249275.1 Candidatus Methanoperedens sp. | reverse complement strand
TTCCGTTCCGAAGGAACGTAAATGTTATCAACATTTTGTTGTTCCACATTAAAGTTTTCAGTTATCGGATAACCCAGTCTTGTGTCCTTTATCATATATTTAAACGCAACAGGGGAACTAGTTTCATTAACTGCGCGTATATTTATCGTGCCTCCCTTTCTCAGGTAAAAATTCATCGGGCTGTCAGCCGTGAGGAAGCGTATCATATCACGCGGGAATTGCGGCAGTGCCTGTCCGATATAGTCAAGAGTCCCGGATGTTACATTATTGGCAAAATGTTTCAGTACAGGTTTATACATATATTGTTGCTGGTCCAATCCAGATGAGGTGGTAACCGATATATTGAAAAATCCAGTTGCATCACTTGAATTGTAAACAGTACCTACTAATGATGGCCCTTGTTGTCCCCCCATCGAATAAACCTCGATGCTTACATTAGTGTTGTTTAATGTTACATTTGTTTCATTATAAGTGTATCCCCTGAAATAAAAATCCGCATCCGCCGTCCCCGCCGCCATCCCGAAAAGCAGCAGAGCCGCCAGTAGAGATGTTATATATTTAGTAAATACTTTACCCATAATAATTTTCCTCCTCAAGCAATTATAATACCACCAATGGATTATAATATTAACATTAAATCATAACATTAATGATATATATAACTTACCAATTTTTAATTATTTATTAATATTAATTTATTTACATTTATCAGATAAACACACAGGCTTGCCTCGAAATTTTCAGTTAGCGGTATAAAAATTAACAACACTGCTTTATTGCGTTACTTGCTCCACATCCTTAAAATACCCTGAACGTCTGAACCCTCTCAAGAAGCATGCCTTCAACAATTATCGGGTTATCCTTTTCCGCGCTTTTTAGGGCGCTGGTAAGCTTCCAGCTCTTGTCGGCAAAAATAGTGATAAGTGGCTCCCCCTTCTTAACAGTCTCTCCCTTTTTCCTGTGAATCCAGACACCTGCCCCAATGTCAGTGGGCGCGCCAGCCATCCTTGCAATCTCGACTATGCGCTTATTATCGAATTCGATAACGTATCCATCAGCAGGGGAAGCAAGTTCAGCCCTGTGTTCCCCTGGTTTAATGTCGGTATGCACTATTTTCGGATTCCCGCCCTGTGCTTCAATAATCTCCTTCAGTTTATTAAGCGCTTTACCGGAGCGAAGCGTCTCCATTGCAACCTCCTTGCCGCGCCCTTTGGTTGCAACCCCTCCCATCTCAAGCAAAATTCCCGCAAGTGCAGTACTTTTTTCAATAAGGCTGTTCGGTCCCTGCATAGTTTCAAGCACCTTCAGCGCCTCACGCACCTCAATTGCAGGACCTATCGTTCTGCCCACAGGCGAGGCGCCGTAGGTCATGGCGCATTCCACATTCATCCCCAGCCGCTCGCCCAGTTCAATTAAGTCCCGCGCGAGTTTTTTCCCTTCTTCCATAGTGGGAACTTTGGTTCCGCTGCCTGTGGGGATGTCAATCACAACACAGTCAGCCCCGACAGCCCCTTTTTTTGCCATTATGGATGCAAGCAACTGGCAGCGCGGGTCAATTGAAAGCGGGTACTCGGCGCGTATCAACTTGTCGTCCGCAGGCGCGATATTCGTGGCTCCTCCCCACGCTATTACCCCGCCCACCCTTTCTGTAATCGACTTTATTTCATCTGCCGAGAATTCAACGGGTGCAAGCACTTCCATCAAATCCGCCGTACCTGCTGCGCCCGTTATCGCCCTTGAGCTTGTCTTGGGTATGAGAAGACCGTTAGCAGCCACGATAGGAACCACAAGCAGCGAGATTTTGTTTCCCGGCACGCCGCCAATGCTGTGCTTGTCCATAATGGGATGCGTGTTGAATTCGATTTTTTCACCGCTATCTATCATGGCTCTCGTCAGCCATTCAATCTCATCCGAGGTCATGCCATTGATATAAGAACTTGTAACAAAGGCTGACATCTCGATTTCTGTGAGATTCTCCTTCACGATATCCTGGACTATCTGGTAGATTTCCTCCTGCGTCAGCTTCTGGTGGTCCATCATCTTTTTAATAAAGCCGATAGAACTCGGTCTTGAGGTTGGGATGATATCTACTGTCAGGGGGCATACTTTTCCAAGCCTTTCGCAGCATTCCTGGTACACCCCCACGGTACCTTTTTGAATCATGTCCCCTGTTTCCACGATTGCTGTCAGGTAGCTGTGGTCTTTTAACTGGACACGGTCGCCCCCCCTGACTCCTATTTCCCTTGCATCCTGAGTATTAAGGACTACTTTATATTTGCCTGCTTTTATCTGAAGTTGTTGGACTTTTAGTTCCATTTTATCGTACCTCATTATTATTTTTACAATATTTAGCACTATCGATGGTTTATAAGACCTTGATACAATACTTCTTTTGCATCCATTCAAATTCCACCGTTATTAGGGGTTTTTAAAGAGAACAGAACCTTTTTGAACGATTTTGTACTTTTGGAAGAGAAATGAACCGTTTAATACAATTAAGACTGTAAGTATGTTTATATCCTGACTGGTTTTATTTAGATTATCGGCGAAATGCCGATGATATACGAGGTGAGATTATGAGATTAGGAAATATAACGCTGGCAGGAATGATTCTGCTTGTGCTGGCCTTTACTATAGGCATGGCAGGCGCCGCAAAGAATGCTACGGGCAACGAAACACCAACTGTAACTGCAACTGAAACATTAACTGTCACTGGAACAGCAACCAGTACAGCAACTGCAGGATTGGCAGATGATGAAGGGACAGATGAAGGTCTAATCGGCCCTGGAAATGCTTTATACGGATTACAAATAGCGTTTGAGAATATCGGTGAGACCTTTACCTTCAATGCGAGTGAAAAACTCGGAAAACAGGTAGCTCATGCAAGAAAGAGGATAGCTGAGGCAAGAGCAGCACTAAAAAGAAATGATACTGAAGCAGCAAACAAAGCACTTGAACATTACAGGGAGAAAATGGAAGAGGCTAATAAGTCGGTTTCGGAATTCAAAGGCGCTGATTCAGGACTTGCGAATGCAGAGCAGATGATTGCAAAACACGAGCTGGTTCTAAAAAAGCTCCTCAATTCGCATCCCGGCAACAAAGGGCTCGAAAGAGCTTACAGTAACAGCCAGGAACTTAAAGTAAAATTTGAAGAAAAAATCAAGCGAAAAGATGCCAGGAAAGATGGAGGAGAAGAAATCAAAGAAGCAGTGAATATCAAAGCTAAAATAATCGGTAATGATACGCAGGTTGAGGTCGAACTTAAATTCAAGTCCGATAGCACGGATAATTTTACAATAGCGCAGGAAATCCACGATAAACTCCAGTTGAGCACGGAGAATATAAACGCATTGTTAACGATCGAAAATATAGATAAAGGAGAGTTAAATACCGAACTTGAGGCTGAAGCCAGTATCGAAAACAACGTCTCTATTGTCGAAGCTAATTACAAGTTCCCCCTGAATGATACAATAGGGAGGGCAGCAATCATTAGCGGAGTTCATGACAAACTCTCTATACTTAGCGCAGCGGATATACTTAAAGTACTGGAAATAAAGAAAAAAACCGAACAGAAAGAAGTAAAGGAAGTGAAGAAAGAAGAAAAACGTGAAAATAAGGAGGGACGAAAAGGCGATAAAGTGACCAGAAACGAAGACTGAGCCGATATGTCCTGAAAAGGATATGAGATTTGATAGGTAGAGTTTACCTATCTCTTCTCCATATAGCTATATTTTGGATGAAGATTTATTAAATTTTTATACCAGGAGATACAATTATTAAAAAATGCCCGGTAATCTCATGGCGCGGAACTTACTTAATCTTGCTATAATTCTTTTATTATGCATCCACTTAGCTGGAGCCGCACCGGAAAACGATTACAAAATAACATACACGATAAATATCAAGGAAGACGGCACCGCGATATGGAACGTCGAATACAGGACGCTACTTGTAACAAATGATGATATCAATTCATTTGAGAATTATACACAGCAGTTAAAATCGGTTTTTCTTCCCGATTTCAAGGACTTGATGCAGAAATCAGCATCCGAAGCTGCTGTTGCAACGTCCAGAACCATGCTTGCAACGGATTTCACAGGTGAAGCGTCAGTTCAATCCACCCCGACCGGGAAGTATGGCGTTGTGCATTATTCGTTCAGGTGGACAAATTTTGCCAGGACAGATTCGAATATCAACATCGGGGATGTCTTTGTCGGGGGATTATACCTTTCAAAAGACAATACGCTCATAATCCAATATCCTTCTGGTTTTAAAATCGATGAGGTTATGCCGCCACCAGACCAGAACCGGGAAGGGTTAATATGGTACGGTCTTCGCTCTTTTGGTGCAGGGGAACCCAGGATTCTTCTTTCAAAGACCTCATCCCCATGGATACCATTGGCTATTGCCACTTTCATTATCGTTGTGCTTGGTGCGTTTATTTACATGCGCAAAAGGGGAATTCCAAAAGGAATAGTTGGAACCATTAAAGAAACCGAAATGATAGACCTTGAAGAACGGATTACCAGGCTCTTAAAAGAAAACGGCGGGTCTCTTTACCAGTCAGAAATCGTAAAAAAGCTTAATCTTCCAAAATCGACAGTAAGTTCGGCATTGAATGAACTGCATAACAAAAATCTTATTCTTAAAATCAAAAAAGGGCGGGAAAACCTGATACGCATCAAATAATTCCTGTCTCAGAGCAATTTCAAAATGGATTTTAATTCATCTACCCTCAACTGTCCCGGAGCCGTGGGCTTATTCACATACCCGTATGTCATGACAGAACCGTAAACCGGCGCTATAACACGCGAATGCTTCCCTATGTCGCCCATGGCGATGGTGCATACCTGCTCTTTTGAATGTAAGGTTAATTCAAACAAACGGAGAACATCTTCAAACGACTGCGGCATCACGGCAAGTTTTGCAATGTCTGCGCCTGCTTCAAAGGATTCGCGGATAATACCCACCATCACATCAAGCTCCGGTGTTCCCAGGAAGTCGTGCGCTGATATAATAACGGTTTTCCCCGCACTTTTGGCTTTTTTGACAACCGTATCTCTCTCTTCGGCGCATAATTCGATATCAACAGCGTCAGCCAGAGGCATTAAAGAAAGCAATGTCCGGATGCGCTCATATTCGCTCCCAGCCCACGCGCCCCCTTCCTGCTTCATCCTGTTGGTTATAATAACAGGCAAACCGAGTTTTTTTAACTCCGCAAGCACATGGCGTGCGTCCGTATCCAGCAGGTCTATCCGAAGCTCAAGAAGGTCTGCTCCCAGTGTTTTTGCCTTAATGGCAGAATCAACCGGAGCTTTTCCTATGGATGCAACTATTGATTTGTTAAGTTCCAGGCTGCCTATGCGCACCATAAAGCGATAAATGTCGTTACGTTGTGATAAGGGTTATGAAGAAATATAATATTACATCAAAATATTTATATGATTTGAAGTAAATTAAACGATAAATGAAGCGTTTGACAGGGAAAATTAAAAGAGCTGCGACAAGTTTAATACTTCCTGTGGATGGGAACAGAGCCGGGGAATGTAAAAATTGCGGCTCTTGCTGTATGTTCCTGTATAAATGTCCTTTTTTGCGGGTTGAAAACCACAATTCCCATAAAACCGTATGCACTATCCACAGCCTCAGACCTCCCATGTGCAGGAAATATCCCAGGACAAGGGATGAGCAGGCGCACCAGCCGTGCGGTTATTATTTTATAGATGAAAAAGACAAGCTATTTAGCGATATAAGGTAATTTAAGATAGAGATACTAATCGAGTCAAACCAATATCTCAAACAACTTCGTAGATGAATATTAAGTGATTGGATAATACAATTCTTGAAGCGAGTTATTGAAATTGCTGCAATAAAGGAGAATAAAAATGTCAATTTCAGCAGTCTATGAAAAAGGGGTAATAAAACCTCTAATAAAGCTTGGTCTGGAAGAAAAAGAAGAAATCGAAATAGAGGTAAAGAGGATAAAAACCTTCGAAAAATTCTATGGAAAGCTTGAACTGGATGAAAAAACCGCAGATGAAATAATAGAAATGGAAGCATGGGATTGAAACTATCCGCAGTTCCTGAAGGTACAGAAATATATATAGATGCTAATATTCTATTATTTTCAGCTTTCAAACACCCAAGATATGGGGAGCTTTGCAAGAACTTCTTGACCAATACAGAGAAAAGCGCATGTACATCGGATTTCACTCTTAACGAGATTTTTCATAAATTAATGCTGGCAGAAGTATCGAAAAGGTTTAATTTAAAGCCAAATGATGCAGTTGCCTTAATTAAGCAGAATCCAACGGTAATCTCTGAATTAAGAACGATTTGGGAAGAAATGGAACTGATTAACGAGTCCAAGATACGCATCATAACATCGGAAAAACTTTTTCCAGATTTTTTGGAGACTTCCAAAAACTATAATCTCATGGCAACTGATGCGATGATTGTCGAAATCATGAAAAGACACGGCTTGAAAGATATTGCCACTAACGACAGTGATTTTGAAAGAGTAGAATGGGTAAAAGTATGGAAACCGTAGATATGCAAGAGGTAATGGTGGCTACCGCCTGCGAACTATATAAACGCGATGAGATTTCATTGGGGAAAGCGTGTGAGATTGCTTCTGTGGATATTGAAAAAATGAAAGAAATTTTGCACAATAAAATTATTGCTCGGAAATCAGGGTTGAAAATAAAAGAAACCGAGACTATGGCTAGAAATGCGATGAAATTCGCTAAAAAAGAAAGATTATGATTCTCCTCACCGGCGCCACTGGCTTTATCGGCGCTCATATCCTTCGGGCATTATCAGAAAAAAACCTGCGGGTAAGATGCCTCGTCAGGAAACCCGCAAGCTCCGAAAAACCGAATATCTCTTATGTAACAGGCGATGTGCTAGATTATGATTCGCTTGTTAAAGCCACAGAAGGCGTGGAAACGGTATATTACTTCATCCACATGATGGGAAACCAGCCAAGAGGCGAGCAGAAAAGGTTCGATACACTCGACAGGCTTGCAATAAACAACATGGTCAGAGCCTGTCAAATTAACGGGGTTAAAAGGATTATCCACCTGACAGGCATAAGAGCGCCCCAGGAAAAGCTGTCGCATCATCTTGAAAGCAGGAAAGAAGTGGAGGAAATTATCAAGAACAGCGGCATTGGTTATACGATTTTCAGGGCTTCTGTCATAATCGGCAGGGGAGGCGCTGCTTTTGATATCCTGGATACTGCCGTCAGGAAATTACCCATCATACCTGTTTTTAACTGGGAAAACACAAAGATACAGCCCATTTATATCGGGGATGTGGTGCGGTATCTTGTGGAATGCCTTGACAAAAAGGATACCGTAAACAAATGCTACGACATAGGCTGCTCACAGGTTTTCACGTATAAGGAACTGATGCAGCAGTATGCAAAAGAACTCGGATTGAAGAAGAGCTTCATATCCATTCCTGGTTCATGGAACTGGCTCTCGGCAATGGTGCTGGGAAAGATTGCGCCTGTTAACCCGAATGTTGTTTACTGGCTGATAGAATCGCTGCATAATAACATGGTTTGCGAACCGAACGACCTTGAAGTGATATTCAGGTTTGAGCCGCTTTCGTTTGAGGAAAGTATAAGGAAAATCGCAGAATCAAAATAGTTTTAACCCAAGCGCCATCAAAAATAATACGAGCGCAGGCTGGTGAATTAAATAAATAGTCAGGGAATTTTTACCCAGAAACATAAATGCAGAGGCAAATCTGCTTTCAAATTCCAGATTGGCAGTTCTCCCAACAATGTATCTTCCCGAATACATGCCAAGCAAAAGCACGCCCAGCCACGGTATTAAAGGAAAATAATCGAATGTGAAGAAGTTTTCAGGCGTAAACCCCAGCCAGAATAGATAGGAAAAATCGAATTCAGTTAATTGCAAATAAGAGCCGGGAAGGGCAATCAACAATCCTGCAATAAGGTTTAGCTTATTGTATTTTATGAAAAACGGCACAAGAAAAGAGCTAACAGCAAAGAAATGCAGTATGCCGAAATAAACAGTCCCTGCGGGGACAAATATGTATGTAAAAAGGGTTATAAATATTGCAAACATTAGAAGTTTCACTCCTCTTCTAAAGTATCTCTTGCTAAAGTTTTCCTTATGGTTTTCAAATCCGGCATAAGCCGCAACCCCGGATATGAAAATAAAAACCAAAGCAATGGCTCTTGGAAAGACAAAACTGTAAAGAAAATCAGGCGGCATGTTGATTAATCCGAAATAGCTCAAAGTAACGGAATAGTTAAACAAAATCATAAGTACAATATCAACACCCCTGATT
>JAHFCV010000212.1 GCA_023249275.1 Candidatus Methanoperedens sp. | reverse complement strand
CATCTTTATTATTTATCTTATATAAGTTCTCCCAAACGTATAATAACTACTGGCATATATACAATCGTGATAACTATGACAGCGGATGAACTTATAAGGGCGGCAGTACAGTCTGATGAGGCTTTCATCAAGGAATTTTCCCGGATAATCAAAGAAGAACTGCGTATGACCGCCGCTGAATTCAGTGGAAAATCCGGCATACCTGCAAGCACGGTATACAAATTATTATCTGGCAACCGGGAACCCAACATTAAAACCTTAAGACAAATAGTCGCTGCCCTTCGGAAGATGGAAGGAACTGAAAAAACAGGTTTTATTGCGGTTATTGCAGCCCGTCCCGTGCTTGACTATATTACAGAGAAAAAACTGAAATTAAAAGGCAGGCTCCTGAGAATCAGGGAATACTCAGCAACCTCTATGGAAGAAGCCATCATTGCTGCCGTCAGGGCTGAAAGGGACGGCGCCAAAGCGGTAGTATGCGCCCCGATAGTGGCTACAACTGTTGAAAAGGTGCTTCGTATACCTGTTGCATCAATTATGCCAAGGGACAGCCTCATCGAGGCTATTGAACTTGCGGCGAAGAAAATGGGATAATTGTATAGCAAAATCGCAAATTATATTACTTCATCCTCTAATTCCAGTAACCCATGGGAACCGAGAAATCAAGAAAATTATTCGAAGAAGCAAGGAAAGTCCTTCCCGGAGGCGTGAGCAGTCCGGTCAGAGCCATAAAACCCTACCCATTTTACACAAAATATGCAAACGGCTCAAAGATAACAGATATCGACGGGAACGAGTATATTGATTACGTCATGGGTTACGGACCTCTGCTTCTGGGTCATAATCATCCTGCTATAAAAGAGGCTGTAATCAAACAGCTTTCAGACGGCTGGCTTTACGGCACGCCCACCGAGCTTGAAGTGAAACTTGCAAAAAAGATAATCAAGCTGTATGCCAGCATAGACATGGTGCGCTTCGTATCCACGGGAACGGAAGCCACAATGGGGGCGCTGCGTGCGGCAAGGGGATTCACAAAAAAGAACAAGTTCATCAAAATCGAAGGGGGATTTCACGGCGCCCATGACGCAGCGCTTGTGAAAGCAGGCTCAGGCGCCACCACGCTTGGCACTCCTGATTCTGCCGGTGTCCCAAAGGATTTCACGAAAAATACGCTCCAGGTTCCGTATAATGATATCGAAGCAATGACAGAATCAATTGAAACTTATAAAGAAGACGTGGCGGCAGTAATTATTGAGCCTGTGCTTGGCAATATCGGTCCCATACTTCCAAAGAAGGGATATCTGGAAGATGTCCGCACGGTGACAGAGGAAAACGATGTGGTGCTGATTTTTGATGAAGTAATTACTGGTTTTCGCCTTGCCATGGGCGGCGCGCAGGAGTATTACGGTGTTACGCCTGACATGACCACGCTTGGAAAAATTTTGGGCGGAGGTTTTCACATCGGCGTAATTGGAGGAAAGCGCGAGATAATGGAAAATATCTCACCTGCAGGAGCCGTGTACCAGGCTGGCACCTTCAACGGCAGCCCGGTATCGATGGCTGCCGGACTTTCGGTCATCAAAACCCTGAAACGAGAAAAAGTTCACCAGAAAGTGAACAAAGCCGGGGATTTCATGCGAAACGCGCTTTCGGAGGTTGTGGCAGACCTTGGGCTGGATTACAGCGTGAGCGGCGTTTCCAGCATGTTCAAAGTGTTCTTTGGCGATATGCCGTATAATTACCAGGAAGCGTTAAAATGCGATAAAGAAAAATTCAATGCGTTCTTTAAGAAAATGCTTTTGGATGGCGTTTTCCTTCCCCCGTCACAATATGAGACCAACTTTTTGTCGCTGGCTCATTCACAGGATGATATGGATAAGACCATCGAGGCTTACCAAAGGAACTTGAAATGAAAGCCGCAGACGCGCCGCTCGTAATCGGGACGCGGGGCAGCAAACTGGCTCTTACCCAGGCAAATCTTGTAAAAGACCTGCTCGCAAAAAACGGCATTAAAACAGAAATAAAAATCATCAAGACATGCGGTGATACGTTTACTGACAGACCGCTTCATGAAGTGCAGGGGTTCGGGGTTTTCGTAAGGGAGATAGATGACTCAATGCTGGCAGGTAATATCGATATCGCGGTGCACAGCATGAAAGACGTTCCCACAGAACGCCCGCCCGAACTTACGATTGCGGCTGTGATGAAACGCGATTCACCTTATGATTTCCTGCTCACGCGCGACGGGATAAAATTAAAAGAC
>JAHFCV010000107.1 GCA_023249275.1 Candidatus Methanoperedens sp. | reverse complement strand
TTATTCAAGAGGCGCATCCACTAAAACAAGGATTGAAACGCGCCTTGTCAGGATTCTTATACAGCAGCGGATGCATTCAAGAGGCGCATCCACTAAAACAAGGATTGAAACTGCTCCATACCATTTTTTCCGAATCTCATCCAAATATTCAAGAGGCGCATCCACTAAAACAAGGATTGAAAAATTAAAAAGAAAGATTCAATACTGAAAGCGACATATATACAACAGGAACATCCATTAAAACAAGAACTGAAACAATGACCAGCTATCGTTTTTAACTTTTTAATGCATAAATTGAACAAATTTGGAGGCAAATGATGGAAGCTGTAAGAATTGAATGCGAAGATACAAAGATAACATTAGAAGGCGAACTTGATCCTGAGATTATAACCACAAATTTTCACCCAGGGTATCATGTAGAGAATGAGGACTATTACAAAACTGCGGATGTAGAATTCAAGGTACATGCTGACGTACTGCTGACCGACCTGGAAAAGATGTATGCTTGGCTAAATAAGAACTCAAAAGTCTCGGCAAATGTTAAGGAATGTTCTAAGTGGAGAATCACTCTTGAGAGATTGCCGTGAAAGATATCTTTTTTGTCAAAATTCAGCTTTTTAAAAGGCAGTTAGAATCATAAACTCTGTCTGAAGAAAACGCCCTATAACGATTCAAGAAGTACATCCACTAAAATAAGGATTGAAACCTACCAGATAATTGCAATGTGATTACAGTAAAAGTTCGGTAAACTAATACGTTTAAGCCCTACAAAAGTTTTATTTAACTTATTATTGGCAAAGCTTTAACATGGTTTAATTTTAATTAACGATTCCCATGACTGACATCTTTAAGCTCGCCCACAGGGCGCTTTCGTTTACCACTAAAGCCGGCGCAGATGAAGCCGAGATTTTTTGCGTAAAAGGCAGGTCTATCTCAATCGATGTCCACAGGGACGTCATCGACCTTGCCAAAGAAAGCAGAGCATCAGGCATCGGAATAAGGGCTATCGTTAACGGCGCTGTAGGCTTTTCAAGCTCAAACGATGTGGAGCGCATCGAGGAAGCCTGTGTTTTAGCTGTGAAATCCGCAAAGGTCAGGGGCGACGACCCCATGTGGTCAGGGCTTCCCGATAAAAAAAAGCCTGCTCACGTCAGCGGTATTTTTGATAAGAAGCTTGCAAACATCGAAATAGATGCATGCATTGATTTTACTTCGGAGATGATTAAAGGGGTAAAATCCAATCAATCTGTTGAACCCACTTCAGGGCATTTCTCATGCGGGTGCGCGACTAAACTTGTATTGAACTCAAACGGCGTTGAAATTGAAGAAGAGGATACCAGCATTCAGGCTTCCATAGACACTGCCACAAACGAAACTCCTATTTCAACGGCTTCGGAATTTGACATGTCTCGAAAACTTGACATTGATTTTTATAAAATCGGCGAGAAGGCTTCACTCCTTGCATCGAGATCGCAGAACGGCATAAGCACGCAAACGCGTGATACGGTTGTGCTCCTTGAACCCCTTGCTTTTGCGGATATTCTTGAGAACACTCTTGTAACGTCGCTAAACGCAGATAATGTGCAGAAAGGACGTTCAGCCCTGATAGGGAAATTGGATACAGGGATTGCTGCGGATGAACTTTCCATTATAGATGACGGAACACTCGCCGCCGGACTTGGGACATCGTCATGCGATGATGAAGGTACGCCTTCCAAAAAGACAGAGGTCGTGAAAAACGGCGTGCTATCATCTTTCCTCTACGATTGTTATACTGCGGGAAAGGAGAAAAGAGAAAGCACTGGCAATGCTGTTCGCGGCTCGTACACCTCCACGCCCTCGGTAGGCATACGCAACCTGATAATCAAACATCCTTCATTCGATGTAATTGGCGAGACAAAAGACGGCGTTATCGTCAATACCGTAATCGGGGCGCATACAGCAAACCCCATTTCAGGGGATTTTTCTGTGGAGGCAAGAAATTCGTTCCTTGTCAAGAACGGCGAGACCGGTTCACCTATAAAATCGATGATGATATCGGGGAACATCTTCGAGATGTTGAGGAATATCGACGGTATCGGGAAGGATGTCAGGAAAGTTGGGAACGTGATTACGCCGACGGTAAGAATCTCAAAAATGCGAATTATAGGATAATAGCAACTATCCTTTTATAAACTCCTCAAGCTGCTCCCTCGCCTCGCTGTCACGCAACTGCTTTGGCGGATGCTTCATGAAATAAGCTGAGGCTGGTAAAAGTGGTCCCCCGATTTTTCTATCCAGCGCAATTTTTGCCACGCGGATGGCATCCACGACCACGCCGGCGCTGTTGGGGCTGTCTTCCACCGAGAGTTTCAGGTCAATATAAGCAGGAACATCGCCAAATAGTTTGAAATCTATTTTCAGGTGGCATACCTTGTTATCGTTCAGGCAGTCTATGCATCCATTAGGACCTGCGTAAACATACGCATCATACGGAATTTGCGAAGCAATCGATTCGGTTTTTGAGATTTTCTTGGACTTAAGCCTTGACTGGTCGGTCATATTCCGAAAATCAGTATTGCCGCCGATGTTCAACTGGTACGTGCTGTCGATTTTCGCGCCCCTGTCCACTATCACCTGTGTAAGCGCCCTGTGCACAATCGTGGCGCCTACAAGGCTTTTAATATCGTCCCCGATTATGGGAAGTTTTGCTTTTTTGAATTTATCAGCCCACTGCTTATCTGATGCAATAAATACAGGAATGCAGTTTATGAACGCGCATCCCGCTTCCAGAGCCTGTGATGCATACCATTTCACAGCCTCTTCAGAACCAACCGGAAGATAATTTATCAAAATATCGGCTTTCGTTTTCCCCAAGACCGAGGCGACATCAACAGGTTTCTGTTTAGTATCCACTTTGAAATAATCCTTCATGTGGGGCGCAACGCCGTCGAGAACCTTGCCTTTCATTACCTCAACGTCCATCTCAGGCACATCAGAAAATTTTTTAGTGCAATTTGGCTCTGAAAATATTGCTTCCGATATGTCCTTGCCCACCTTTCGCTTATCAACATCAAATGCAGCCACTGGTTTTATATCCGAAATGAGATAGCCGCCAAGAGCATTGTGCATCAACCCTGTGACAAGATCGTCGGAGCTTTTCACACTTTTATAATATTCAAGTCCCTGGATAAGGGAAGAAGCGCAATTACCAACACCTGCGATTGCAATACGAATGCCTGCCATTAGATTTCCTCTTATATACCCGCCTATTGATTATCTTTCTTCAACTTAAAAGTTGTTATTAGTCCCATCAGTCTCCGTTAGTCCCCGTATTTAAATACGGGGTCTTATCACGGGGTCTTTAAGCACCTTTCTGACATGTGCTATCCTCTGGAAGACAGTAATGAAAGACAGGAGAGCTACAACTAAAATCGCCCAATTAACCATGTTAATAAAAGCGCCGATAATTATCAGTATCATTCTTACAGCGCGTTCCCCGACACCCACTGATGCATCAGCCCCTGCCGCTTCAGCCCTTGCCCTTGCGTAGCTGACCATCAGCGACCCCACAATAGCAACCGCGCCAATGAACCAGCCGGGAAAGAAATATATCGAGGTCAAACCTCCGTACATGGCTCCAATTATAACCGCAGCATCCCCAAACCTGTCGCAAACCGAATCCAGAAAGCCGCCGTATTTTGTAATCCTGCTGTTTTCGCGTGCAACCAATCCATCGAGGGCATCAAGAAAGCCGCTTGCAAGAAGAAAAACGCCTGCCTGCACAAGCTCTCGCGTTGCAAAAAATATTGCGGATACAAGGCTTAACAGGAGTCCAAACAGTGTTAAAGTGTTTGGATTTACGCCTGTTATTTTCTTTGCCAGAGGTCCCAGCGCATTCCGGGTATATTTTTTTATGTTTTCGAGCATTGTTTTTGTATTGTTGCGAGGTATAATCAATATTTGGCACATTTCAGAGCAAATGAATTATTTCAGACGGGATAACAGGATAAACAGGATTGCGTAAAAATCATCCTGTCAATCTTGTTAATCCTGTCCAATTGCTCATAACAAGTTGCTATTTTATTCATCTTTCCCGCCACCTG
Organism: Candidatus Methanoperedens sp.; assembly: GCA_023249275.1. Classification (GTDB taxonomy): domain Archaea; phylum Halobacteriota; class Methanosarcinia; order Methanosarcinales; family Methanoperedenaceae; genus Methanoperedens. Next base: position 4,251 of record JAHFCV010000107.1, on the reverse strand, counting down.
TAATCAGGAGGTAAAGACCGATAACTAATGCGGCAACCACGAAGGGTGATAAAGTTGAGCCACCCAGGACACATGGTATGAGCATGCTGAACGATATGTCGTAACACACAAACAGTGCATAAATGAAGGGCAGACACATTATGAACCCGATTATCCGTATGTAGTTTCTCTTCATGATCTCACCATGTTATCGTATTCTTCTTTCAATTTAAGCGCATCAACCTCAAGATTCGGGCTTTCGCTGATAACCATCCCTCCAATATCAAAATCGCAAAAAGCCCAAGCAAGCTCCTTATATTTAAAATCCGATTCCTCAAATACAAGATGTCTTTTTTCCCCTTTATCCGATAATTCTATCCCCGAAACATGGATGTGCATATTGTCAAGCCCTTCTCTCCCAAGCTTATCCTCCACGAATTCCAGAATTGAAGCAAATTCCTCCCTTGAATTATTTTTCCCTGTTACCGCATGCAGGTGCGAAAAATCAATGCACGGCATAACCCCTTCCACTTCTGTAATGGCAATCGCTTCATCCAGGCTTCCGAACTGGGAATTCCTGCCCATAGTCTCAATGCGAAGCGTGATACTCACGCCTTCGCTTTTTAATATCTCCCGGATTTCAATAAGCTGGTTTTTAATTTTCCCGTATACCTCCTGCCGTGAGCCTCCCTGAATAAAACCCGCATGAATTACCACGCTTTTTGCCCCGCAGATGTGCCCGATTCTTGCCGAGTTCAGGATGCGTTCCTTGCTTTTAATTAGCGTTTCGCCCACGCCATTAAGGTTGATGTAATACGGGGCATGCACGCTCAATTTTATACCAAGCCGCTCCGCCGTTTCGCGCACAGCACGTGCAGTCCGTTCACCCATCTTTACCCCGCGGACAAATTCAAGTTCCATGCAGCCAAGACCGAGTTCACGGATTCTTTTTATTCCTGAGATACTATCATTTTCTTTTGAACTTGCGGGAGTGCCTGCCGTGCCAAAGAGCAAAACCAATTTATCCCTCTATCGTGGGAGGGGAATATCCGTACCATGAGCCTTCCTGCTCAAGATAATACAGAGCTTCCTCAAGCGTCTTCTTATGTCCCTCCTCAAAATGTGCAAGTTTCAAGAACAGGTCTTTACTTGACTTATTATCTATTTTTTGCGCGCCAGTCGAATATAACTCGATAGACCTTTTTTCTGTCCGTATTCCAAGCGTCAGGACATCCTTTGTCTCGCCTATGCCCATGGGTTCGAGAGATTCGGGAAAAATACGCCTGGCTTTTTCCCTGTTCGCTTCATCCAGTTCTTTTATATCAACTGGCTTTCCTGCTATCTTTTTGTATTCCTTTTCGATGAGTTCCCTGTGCTCTCCCTCATCTCTTGCGAGCCCCCTGAAAATCGCCTGTGCTTTCTCATCCTCAACGAGTTCGCTGAATATCGAATAATATTCCATGCCGTAAATCTCAATAGATATCGCCTCTTTTAAAATCTCAAGAAGCATCATGTTTTCGTTCGTAATATTCACCCATTAAAGGTTGATTCAATGGGTAATAAAGATTGGTGTATAATGCTATTTAAGAAAGAAGAAACATTTACCATATCCAACCATCATGACAGACCATCCAAAAGTCAAGGATTACATGACGCAGGAAGTGGACACTGTTTCCCCTGAAGATACGGTCAAGGACGTAATAGACCTGATACGCAAGACCGGACATGACGGTTTTCCGGTAGTGGAGGATAACAATGTCACAGGATACGTATCAGCCTCAGGCTTGCTTGAAAAAGGGCTGGGTGAGAAAATCTCCAACGTCATGAGCAGGGATGTGCTTGTCGCGGATACCGAGATGGACATGAGCGATGTGGCGCGCGTGATATTCAGGTCGGGCAAATCAAAATTGCCGGTTGTGGATAACAGCGGGCATCTGCGCGGCATCATTACAAATTCAGACGTCATTCGTTCGCATATAGAAAGGACAAGCCCGCAAAAGGTCTGGACACTCAAGAAAACGCTTGAAGCTATCCATAATATCCATGTTGATGTGATTCGCGAAACGGTCAATATAGATGAACTTGTGCCCACGCAGCCTAAAGTCTATGCTGATGAGCTTGACGGAAGGATATACGAACTGAGAAAGGGATTAGCCGAGCCCATAGTTGTAATAAAAAAGCCGGATAAACTCATACTTGTAGACGGGCATCACAGGGTTATCGCTGCAAAGAAACTCGGGATAAAAAACATGGATGCTTATGTTATCCTTTTAAGTAGCGAAATCCATCTCGGGATGGAAAAAACAGCGCTCTCAGCCGGGCTTCGCACACTGTCGGATATCAAGATACTTGATTATGCAAAACATCCGCTCGTTGAGATAACGAAGAGACTCAAAAAAACCGATGAAAACGGATTGACGGATATCAACCAATAACTTCTGCCCCATTAATAGACCGCAAGTCTGCTTAAGATATCTGTTTTTGAGATTAGACCCACAAGTTCTCCATTGACCTGGACCATGAGCCTGCCCACTCTTTCTTTATTAAAGACCTTTATTACTTCGTAAAGTGGCATTTCACCGTCAACCGATATGATATTTTTTGACATTATATCTTTTATCTTCAGGCTGGTCTTGCCGTCGGCAAGTGTTTTTCCGATATCGGTAAGGGTAACGATGCCTGCAATTCTTTCCTTATCCTTTACAGGAGCGCCGTGAATATTATTCTTAACAAGAATCCTTGAAGCTTCCTGTATCGTTGCAGTCGCCGGAATTGTTATCGGGTGTTCTATGATATAATTTTTAACAGATTTTTTTGGAAGGGAAACCATTTCCTGTATAACGAATAATACAGTATTACCGGTATCATCCCTGCCAATCACAGAACCGCGCATCACCAACTTGTTTACAGGCGTAGGTCCTATTGTTATTGAGTCGCCCACATCAAATTTTCGTATATCCCCTATAACATGTACTGTGGCGTTGCACAGGTCGGGATGCCTGACTGTTGTAAAACTGATTTCGGCGGCAGTCGCATTCTCAATTAGTTCATCGTTTCTTCTTAGCGGTACTGTAGTTTCTTTATCCAGTTCAGACAAACTCAGCGCGCGATAGGTAGCCCCTGTTACTTTATATCCGCCTTTGGGTCCTGGCACTCCTTCAACCAATCCTAACGCTTTGAGTGATTGCATCTGGTTTCTGACCGTTCCCGGATTTCTCTTTATGATTTCTGCAATATCTTCTCCTTTGACAGCCTGTTTTTTCAGCCTGTAAAGGTTTATTAAGGCAGTTAAGATTTCTTTCTGGATTGGTGTTAGTTCCATAGATTCAAACTCTCCCGATGGTAATATATAGAAGTGGTGTATATATATCTATTGATGATGACAAATTTACTATTTTGGGTTTAACTTCCTTCCTGTTAGGATGACAGATGGTATTCATTAATAATGAATGTTACTGCCCTTATTTCTTCTCCCATTTCTCAAGATATAGCACTTCTGAGAGGGTTTTTCCCCTCTTTATCTCATCACGTATCCGGCGCTCGTTTTTTTCAACCTCAACCGCCCGCCTTGCAATCTCGTATCCCCGTTCCCTGGGAACGACTACAACACCGTTGTCGTCCCCGACTATAAAATCACCGGGTTTAACAACCTGTCCGCAGCACTCTATTTCCGCATTTATCTCCCCGAATCCTTTTGGCTCGCCTGCATTCGGCACTATCGAGGTTGCAAAAACAGGAAAGTTAAGCCTCCTTATATCATCTACATCCCTCACAGCGCCGTCAATTACCACGCCTGCAACGCCTTTATTGATACAGCTCAAGGTCGCAAGTTCTCCCCACGGGGCGATGTGGGGGCTGCCGTTGTAAATTACAATAACGTCGCCTGCCCTGGCAGCATCTATTGCCTCCACAGTCTTTGCCCAGTCGCCTGGAAATGTCTGGACAGTGACCGCCCTGCCAACTGTTTTTGTTCCGGGGCAGATTGCTCGTATGTTTTTCATTGCGCCTTTCCTGTGCATGGCATCAGAGATGTTGGGTGTGGATACCAGTTTCAGTAATTCAATGGTTTTCTCATCGATTGATATCTCCGGTTCTTCCGGGATTTCGGGACTATCCATACTTTCACGGATAGCTCTTGCAGAGGCTGTAACATTGGATGACCGGACGATATTGCCGCCAACGATAACTATACTTGCGCCTGATAAGACCGCTTCTGCTGCGCTTTGCGCGTCAAGTCCCCCTGCAACTGCAACAGGCACGTTGAGCTTAAGG